>OMOF01000820.1 GCA_900290375.1 Candidatus Desulfosporosinus infrequens | reverse complement strand
ACTGCATTCAGATATTTTCCGAGCTCGCGGACTGCAATCATTCTTCTTCTGAACCCGTTGGCCTGTTCCCGGGGATGATACTGAGACCATTCCAATACCAGTTCCTGTGTCAGACTGATTTCATGAGGGTAATGTTCGAAGCAAAAATTGTCAATCATTCTGAAGTGTGGTTCATAAGTACATCTAGAATACCCTAGAGACTCCTTATATTTTATCATTGCTTCCATAGATGCTGATAATCCGCTTTTAAAGGGTGTATTCATGAATAGATCCCTCTCTCAATAGGGATGCATTCAAATCCAAGTGCACATTCAGAGAGTTTCTTCTCACTCATTGAAAGATACGGCTTGGCTGAATCCATACATTTGTGCCCCAGCACCTGCGAAATCGTTGAAAGCGGAATATCGGATTCAAGCATCCAAGTTGCAATTGATCTGCGTAGAGCATGAAAACTTTTTCCATCATGTGCCTGGTGGGTTATTTTCGCCATCCTCATATATTTTTCGATAATAATGCCTACTGAACGGTTGTTACATAGCTTTGTATATGGAGAAAGGCTTCTTAAAAAAATATGTTCCGATTCAGATTCAGGCCTCCCGTTCAATATATAATCTGAAATTGCATTTCCAGTATCAGATTCCAGTGGAAGAGATAAATAACCACCCGTCTTCATCTGGATGATGTTGATTTTGTCATTTATCCAATCAATATCTTTAAGCCTCAGATTTGCAATATCGACAGCCCGTAGCCCAGTATGTGATGCGAGATATATTATTGCATAATCCCGTTTGCCAACTGGTGAATTTCTGTCTGTCTGATTCATAATCGTCACCACTTCATCATGCGTAAAACACGGTGCTACATGTTTTCTGGCTGCCGCTGGTTTCTGTAATGGAACCGTTAAATCTGTATTTATAACAATGCCACTACTAATAAGAAAATCAATAAAAATGCGCAATGCATGAACGGTATGTCCCATATCACCTTTATGAAATGGATAGATAAATGATAGATATTCTGTCAAATCGTATGCGGTAACCACCGAAAAATCTTTCATGCCCCGGTTCTCAAGAAAGCTTAAAAATCTTCGAATTTTTGAATCCATATGCCTTTTGGTTTCTGGGCTTCGATGCAAAGTACTTAAGAATGTGTCTACACAGCATTGAAAATATGAATTAACCTTAAACTCAGGTCCTGATCCATATACCCTCCACCGTAATGTACCTGTCTGATAGACTTCAAGAAGTATTTTGACAGCTCTAATCAGTATCGTATAGTAATTACTTCCTATTAGTCCGCGCTGCAGGCGGTTTTCCTGATACTTTTGATAGCAGTCCAATAAATCTGTATTGAACAAAGTTTCTCCAGACACATCATAATATTTTTGGATAAGTCTAAAGTAATGGTTCTTGAAGCTTATTAAATTAGATTTACTGATACCTAAATCTCCCATTAGATTTAATGCCTTTTGTATAGTCTCTTCCAAGGTTACTTTTTCCATATGAATTATAACCATATTAAAATAGGAAGTCGTCATAAGAGACGAAATGTTATTCCGATTTATTTAATAAAATCCAGTTATTTAAGGAATCTAAAGATAAAAACGGAATAATAAAAAAGTCGGAATAACAAGTATTGGACTAAACCGCTTCGCGGTGGTTAAGCCCCGTTGAAGTTTGTGAATACACTCCAGTTT
>OMOF01000814.1 GCA_900290375.1 Candidatus Desulfosporosinus infrequens | reverse complement strand
GCGTTAGAAGAAAGCGAAGCGAGGTATCGGAGCCTTTTTGAACAAGTGCCGGTAGGGATATTCCGGTTTGTGGCAGATGGAACGATACTGGAGATGAACCGTACGTATGGTGATATTTTGCACATTTCCAATCAAAGCGGGGTTTTTAGGAAAAATGTGTTTGACATTTTAATTTCTGATAATGCTGCCCAAAACTTTGCAACGGTTTTACAGCAAGCAGATTTGAAATATTTTGAAACTCAGGTCTGTTGCACTGATGATGTGGTAATATGGGTGCTTATCCGGTGGCAGGTGGTAAAGGATAAGGATGGTGGATTTAAATATTACGACTGTAGCATGATTGATGTAACAGATAGAAAAAATTCCGAAGTTGCCTTAAAGTCAGCCCATGATAACCTTGAGCACATTGTAGATGTGCGAACCCAGGAATTGGTGGCTGCAAATCAGGAACTGTTGGCTACACTGGATTCGTTGAAGAAAACCCAAACTCAGTTAGTGCAAACGGAGAAAATGGCGTCATTAGGCAGTCTCGTGGCGGGCATAGCCCATGAAATTAATACCCCCTTAGGGGTCAGTGTGACAGCGGCGTCTTATTTGCAGCAAAGAACTGATGAGTTTATCCGATTTTATGCAGATGACAAATTGGATGCACAGTATTTAGAGGATTATGTTCAGGATGCGAGCGAGGCCGTTTCCATCATTACGCCTAACTTGATGCGGGCAGCACAGTTGGTTAAAAGCTTCAAGCAGGTTTCGGTCGACCAGTCCAGTGCAGAACGACGAATTTTTAATATCAAGCAATATCTGGGTGAAATAGTAGTCAGCCTTCGCCCTAATTTAAAAAAGACCAACATAGTACTTACGGTAAATTGTCCAGATGATCTTAATTGGGATGGCTTTCCAGGAGCTTTTGCACAGATTGTGACCAACCTGATCATGAATTCGTTGGCTCATGCCTATGAACCTGATAGTGTGGGAACAATTACCATAGGCATAGAAAGATACAACGAAAACAATTTAATCTTTTCATATACTGATGATGGAAAAGGCATGGATCAGGATGTCCTTGCTAAAATATTTGATCCTTTTTTTACCACTAGGCGAGGCGTTGGCAGCGGTCTGGGGTTATATATACTATATAACATTGTGACGCAACAATTTGGTGGTAGTGTCGATTGTGTAAGTGAATTGGGAAAAGGCTCGAAGTTTACAATGTGCTGGGCGCTAAATGCTCCACTTAGCGTAAAAGAGAAGTAGGTTCAAGATGAACCTACTTCTCTTTATGCTTCTCAGTATAAGTTTACTACCCGATCTCTTATTGACCATAATAGGCATTGCTACCATGT
>OMOF01000813.1 GCA_900290375.1 Candidatus Desulfosporosinus infrequens | reverse complement strand
TGACCTAAGCACCAACCGGATCGTTTTGGACGTTTGCGGTGGATGTTATTTGTGCTACTTTATGCAGGAAATACAGTATAATGGTGGAATTAGTACGATGTGCCGTGTATCATCACACTAGGGGCGTTGGGAGTAAGGAGAGAACCATTGGATAATAAAATTATGCTGACCATAGGTGTAATACTGCTAATTGGCGTAATAGGCACTATTAATCAATTGCTTAACGAGCTCAAAAGAATTAGTAAAACTGTGGATAAAATCGCCAAACAAATTGGAGTGAATGACCCAGTTCCAGAAAACTTAATTAATGAATTAAAAAGCCTTGTTTCTGAAGGTAAAAAGATTGAAGCGATTAAAAGGTATCGAAAAGCTACTGGATTGGGCTTAAAAGAATCAAAAGAATACATCGATTCGTTAGTGAACATGAAAGAGTAATAAATGGAAAGACAGGGTTAATGAGTGTTGACTTTTTTCGTCACATCTTCGACCCCCAATCACACCCGCCCGTTGCGCCTTACAAAGCCTAGCCAGTAGTCAAGTACAGAGTCTTAATATTCCCCAAAAAGGCCTCTTTCGAAAGTTGGTTAGGATGAAAGGATATTGGGTGACTTATATGGGCTCGAATGTGGTATTGATACCGATAGCAAATCTCGCCGGGTGAGTTGGTGGCATGGTTTGGCTATTGATATAAACCTACTGGGAGTGGTAATCATGGCATATTCTTAATGGTTAAAGTGAGGTTTTTAAAAATGTGGTGGACTTTGGGATTATGGCTTATTGCAGGAGGGATATTGCTATTATATTTGTCTTTCCAAAATTGGTATATAAAGTTGGTTCAAGATAGGATGCGGACAAACAACATAGATAAAATAGTTAAAATGGAACGACAGGCGGCAATTTATTTAATTATCTTTGGAACAGTATTTACACTGACACACCTAATGTAATGAAGGGGTTTTATTAGGGATCGGACAACAGAATTCTCCGACTCTTAGCCCCTCCCGCCACCCAACCACGCCCGATGCACATATCTGGGCGAATCCCGCCGGTTGGCAGTCCCGCTTAACT
>OMOF01000552.1 GCA_900290375.1 Candidatus Desulfosporosinus infrequens | reverse complement strand
GCATCCGGAACGCTGTGGGTCACCCGAAAGGCTTCGACCTCAAAATCCCCTGCTGGTATGCGTTGTCCAGGTTCTATTACATTCACTAAGGATTCCGGGTATGGCGTTCGTTCTCTGAACTTTGCCTGAACAAGTCCTAGTGTTAGTTTCGTTCCATATAACGGTATATTTAATTTAGGTAAAATATATGGGATCCCCCCAATATGGTCCTCGTGGCCATGTGTAATAAAAATTCCTTTGATCCTGTCACGATTTTTTTCTAAATAGGCTATATTGGGTATTACTAAGTCAATACCTAATAACTCTTCATCCGGAAATTTTACTGAATAATATGCTCCGCGAGAGCCACCGATACGCTCAAGTTGAGCCAGCGTCTCGCTAAAACTGAGCCACCTTCACGCAAGGTGAGCCACTAGTCCATATTTAGTGGTAGATTGGATTTATGCACTACTTTAGTGGTGTAAATAAATCCAAGGAGGTCATATCAATGACCAATTACCGCGAAATCCTCCGGCTTAATAGCCAAGGAATCAGTCAGCGTAGCATTTCAGCAAGTTGCGAGTGCTCGCGAAACACAGTATCAAATACCATAAAGCGAGCAGACGAACAGGGGATTTCGTGGCCACTACCAAAAGGCATGTCAGACGGCGATTTAATCGAATGTCTTTTCCCTGAGCGTCAAGTTCCAACTTCTAGAAGGCTTCCTGACTATGACTACGTCCATAAAGAAATGGCGAAAAACGGTGTTACTTTAAGCCTTGTTTGGAATGAGTACTGTGAAACATGTCGGCTTAGTCATGAAGTGCCCTTCATGTACACGCAGTTCTGCAAATACTACCGTGAGTATGCTAATGTTACAAAAGCTACCATGCACATCGACCGCAAGCCTGGAGAACTACTAGAAGTCGACTGGGCAGGCAAGACAGCTACGATTATCGACCGTAACACAGGCGAAGCAATGGATGCGTACATTTTTGTAGCAGCATTATCGTCTAGCCAATATGCCTATGTTGAAGCCTTTTTATCAATGAACCAGGAAAGCTGGATTGCTGCACATGTCAATGCCTATCAGTTCTTTGGAGGCGTTACCAGAATTCTAGTTCCGGATAATCTTAAGACAGGTGTAGAAAAGGCGACATGGTACACCCCGATCATCAATAAGACCTATCACGATATGGCCGAACACTATGGAACCGCTGTCATTCCTGCTCGTGTTAGAAAACCAAAAGACAAAGCCACAGTTGAAGGCACTGTCGGGATCATATCGACCTGGATTATCGCAGCGTTACGCCGTCAAAAGTTTTTCTCACTTAGAGAGCTTAACGAGGCCATAATCCCTAAACTACAGGACTTCAACAGTAAACCGTTTCAAAAGAAACCGGGGAGCCGACTAAGCGTCTTCGAGGAAGAAGAGCAATCTGCACTACTACCACTGCCCCACGTTCCCTACGAGCTAGCCACTTGGAAGATCGCAACCGTTCAGTTTAACTATCATATAGCCGTAGGCAAAATGTATTACAGCTGTCCCTACGAATACATCAAGCATAAAGTTGATGTTCGTATCACTAGGAATGTTATCGAAGTCTTCTTTAATAACCACCGAATCTGTTCACATCCAAAGCTACATGGCCGAGAAGGCCAGTACAGCACGGTTGTTGAACATATGCCTGAAGAGCATAAGCAGTATGCTGCTTGGAACTCAGAACGGTTTATCTCCTGGGCAAAAAGTGTTGGTCTTAATACATCCATAGCGGTCCAAGCCATTCTTGCATCGCGCAAAGTAGAACAACAAGGCTACCGATCTTGTATGGCTCTACTCAAGCTGGCTGACAAATACGCCGTGAACCGTCTTGAAGCTGCCTGTGAAAAAGCTTTATCCTATACGCCAAATCCTAGCTACAAAAGCATCCAGACGATTCTAAAAACGGGTCATGATAAAGTCGCCAAAGTAGAAACTGTTCCTATTAATACGTCCGCAAACTTCGGATTTACAAGGGGTGCAGACTATTATGGGAGGAATTCATAATGGTAAACGAAACTACAGTAACAAAACTGAATGAGCTCAGATTACCTTCTATGGCTGACTCCTATCGCAAGCAGTTAGATGATCCATCCTTCAAGGACTTGTCCTTTGAGGACCGCTTTGGCCTTATGGTAGATACAGAATGGGCTAGAAGAAAAAACAATAAATTAGCCCGTCTTATACGAAAATCAGAACTCTATTTTAGCGATGCTTGCATCGAGGATATAGAATACCATGCTGACAGAAAGCTTGATAGAGCCCAAATCACACGTCTATCAACCTGCAATTATGTTCAAGAAAACCACAATCTTATTATTCTTGGCGCATCTGGCGCTGGAAAAAGTTACATGAGCTGCGCCTTTGGAATTGCAGCTTGTCGTAATTTTTACACGGTCAAATACATCCGCCTTCCAGACCTACTCAATGAATTTGCAGTAGCACGAGGCGAAGGTATCTTCCAGAAGGTCATGAAGCAGTACAAACGAGTAAGCCTGTTAATTCTTGATGAGTGGCTCCTTATACCCTTAAATAACAACNNTCCTAGAGATTGTTGAAGCAAGGCATCAAAAGACCTCAACCATTTTTTGTTCCCAATTCGCGCCAGCAGGCTGGCACGGAAAGATCGGTGAAGGCACCTTAGCAGACGCAATCCTTGATCGAATCGTGCATGATTCATACACCATCTTCATTGATGGAGAGGACTCCATGCGTAAACGCAAGGGGATTCAAGAATAACGTATATCAGTAATCTTTGAGCCCCTGTGCTGCTTGACGCTCATAACTAGTGGCTCAACCAGCAACAGGGTGGCTCATTCTGAGCGAGACAGTGGCTCAGTACTGAGCGTATTGGTGGCTCTGCCACACCATAATATTCAGCTTTGGTTGTAACCAGCAATTATTTCAGTAAATCCGCCAAGGAATTAGCAG
>OMOF01000809.1 GCA_900290375.1 Candidatus Desulfosporosinus infrequens | reverse complement strand
CATTTAAAATCAGCGTCTTTGGTCCCGAACCAATTTGCGCAACAAGGCTTTTGTAGCCAGCATTTTCAACAATATGGCATGTTAAACCGCGCTCGGTCAACCATTTCTCACAGTAAGTAAGGAGCGTATTCGTGCTATTTTTATCCACGCTTTCCGCTGAGATGAGTTCTTTCAGTAATTCAATACAACTTTTCATGAGTAAGCACCTCCTATATTCAACTATATTTAATGCAATTATCGTGCCAGAAGAATTGAGATAGTGGGAGTGATTGCGAGTAAATATCATTAGAAAATTTTTAGTAAAAAATATAGATTTTTAATTCACAGGAAGTTCTCATTAGTATTTAATGAACGCTTATGATAATATGAAAGGAGGTTTTTTAAACAAAAAGAGATAGGAGTATGGATATGATTGATAAGCGTCTTATGCAACAGTTAAAAAAGCATCAGAAACAATTTGTTGTACTCGTAGGTTTGAGCGTGATGGGTGGAACCTTGACAGTATTGCAAGCTGATTATCTGGCTAACATTATAAATGGTGTATTTTTAGAGGGACTGGATTTGGGACAGGTACGACGTTGGATGGAATACTTGCTTTTGATTATGATCTTACGCAGTGCAGTGGTTTGGTTTATTGAAGTAACAGCTCATGAGCTCGCGGCTGGCATTAAAGCAGATCTTCGGCAACGAGTGTTAAAATGCCTAATGGATTTGGGACCAGTATATGCGAGTGGTCAACAAACGGGAGAACTTGTGAATGTGCTAGTAGAAGGAATTGAAAATCTAGAGCCCTATTTTGCTAAATTTCTACCCCATTTATTTACTGCATTACTAGTACCAATGGTTGTCTTGGCCTGGGTGATTCCCCTTGATATGGGAACGGGAATGATCTTGCTATTGACAGCGCCGCTGATTCCGATTTTTATGATACTCATTGGTCGTATGGCTGAGAAGTTGAATCAACAACAGTGGGAAACTTTATCACGACTGAGTGCGCATTTCTTGGATGTGCTACAAGGGTTAACGATCTTAAAAATATTTGGTCGCAGTTTGGAACAAATAAAGGTCATTGAGCGTATGAGTAATCGGTTTAGGGATACGACCTTAGG
>OMOF01000807.1 GCA_900290375.1 Candidatus Desulfosporosinus infrequens | reverse complement strand
CTTAAAAGCGATTTGATTCATTTTGATCAGAGGCTTGGCTATAATCCTGGAAAATAGCAGTGCCATACCAGCGATTAGTATCAGCGCAGCAAGAAATGCATACAAATAATAACCCTTTAATACATCAACTGCTTCTCCCACAGGTTGAAGAGTTGAAACAACAAAGATGAATTCGGACAGCTTATTATCCTTATATATTGGTTTTGCCAATACTATATTATCCATACCATTTGATGGATTAGTATAATGAAAATTAATTATTTTTTCCGGCTCAATTTTGATTTTTTTAAGGACTAAAAGCCCGTTCCAATAATCAATGGAGGACCACAACAAGTCTTTACTATAGTTGGCCATTTGTGCTATTTCAGAAGGAATATCCAAATCAACTATTTTGCCATCTATTTTCTTGTAGTAAATTTTGCTCAAACTTACTGATCCTCCTTGTAATGGTTGTACTGGTACTGCCGCAGCTGTTGAAAGATTATTGTCTTTTTCGATATTTATTCCGGGAATTGTTATACCATTTGCTTGCAAAGTCTGGGTTGGCGCCACGGCTATCGCAGTGTTATCATTATTTCCGTTATTAATTTCTGAAATTATCGTTGTGATAGCCTCAGGATTTGCTTGGGTAATATTTTTAGAATTTCCTGCTGCAGTAAACAACGGCGTATTTGAATTTTCCCACTGTGAGGTGCCATTTTTTATACTTGAAAGTAGCTTGACTTGGCTGAAATCGTCAGTAAAATACCCTCCGACCTCTATTTCTGAACCTATCGCAAGCTTTGGATTTTGAAAACCTTCCAGGTAGGCAATATTGCTTAAGGGTATTTTGATCTTATTTTTATTATCGGATGTTTCCAGAACGAATTCAAATGTAGGTGTATACTTTGTATTCCCATTTTCGTCCAATAATGCAATCTGCGCATTGTTCTGATCGGCAAATTTGTTAATATTTCGGGTTATATTTGTGCTATCCCAGTTTTCAGTTTCATACATATGACTGAATTTATCCAGGCTGTTTTCTAGTCTGGATGTTTTCATACTTAAATAGAAACCTTTAAAAAACAGCGTTTGTCCTGCCATGAAAATACATAAAAATACGGAGAATATTAAGGTGGTGACAATAAACAATTTAAAAACAATACTCCGCTTCTTCACTTGTTCACCTCGAATTTATATCCTGCTCCAATCACAGTGGAGATAGAGATTGATTTTTCGCCAAGTTTGTTCCGAAGCTTTTTAATATGTGTGTCAACTGCTCTTAAATCACCGTAAAAGTCATATCCCCAAACTTTACTTAAAATATTTTCTCTTGACAAAACGATTCCTTTATTTTCAGTTAAATAAAGAAGCAGGTCATATTCCTTTGGTGCAAGTTCAATTATTTCATTACCAATATTTACAGTACGAGAAAGTCTGTTTATTTCAATTCCATTGCAGTTAAATAACCCATCCGCTCTTCCAATGGAACCCTCAACTCTTTTTAAAAGCATTTTTGCCTTGGCTACTAAAACTCTTGGACTGAAAGGCTTAGTCACATAGTCATCCGCGCCAAGGTCATAGCCCATTAACTTATCATCTTCATCTGCGCGTGAAGTTATCATTATTATTGGTACATCGGATACTTTTCTCAGTCTTTTACAAACCGACCATCCGTCCACCTCAGGTATCATTATGTCAAGCAGAACCAGATTTACTTCCTGCGCTTCAAAAAGTTCCAGTGCTTCTCTGCCATTTTCGGCTTCAAGGATTTGAAAGTCTTCTTTAGAGAAATAGTCGTTTACTATTTCTCGCATACGTGCATCATCCTCAACCAAAAGTATATTTTTACTCATCAAGTCAGACCTCGCTTTTTATATTAATTATAAGAGCTTAAATATTAATGAGACATAGTCTCTGCTTCTAAATAATTATTTAAGCAGAGACTATGTCATTAATATTTAGGTAAGTATTACTTAGACAACTTTACAGTTTTCCCATCGGCAGATATTTCCGTGGCTATGAAGATCATTTCACCAGCATTGATACTTAATGCTTCGTTACCGATTTCTTTTAAATTCGCAGCGCCCTTAACCTCTGTAAGCGTCCCTACAATAGTATTTTGTGGGCTGCTCTCACCTGTCGCCATCGCGCTTAATCCTTCATTACTACCATCCGGCGTTGTAGTACCGCCGATCGCTTTTAAATCCACATCACTCTTAACCACTGTGGGCTGCCCTATAATTATATACTGTGGGCTGCCCTTACCTGTCAAATCCTCTCTTTTTAATGAAACTTGCGAACCTATTTGCAGCTCAAGATCACTAAAACCATCAATCTTTGAAAACTGCTCTAACGGTACCAAATAAGTCTTAGCATCCTCTGTTTCCACGGTCATGATATTTTGAGAAATTTCCTTTACCACTCCCGATATTTCCGTCGGCATATTAAAGTTTAAAGACGTTTGGGTTGCTACTGCTACTGCTACTGCTACTGCTGTTCCTACTGGGCCTGTTTGGGTATCGTCATTTTGTGCGGCAAAAGCTGCTGGTGCCGATAATAACATG
>OMOF01000306.1 GCA_900290375.1 Candidatus Desulfosporosinus infrequens | reverse complement strand
TCGCAGACATCACTCGAAACTTAAACTGAGCGAACTTCGAGAAGGTATGTGCAAGAAGTCTGGAATACTGAGAACTACAGGACATGTGCCTAATCTATAAATTAATAAGGAGTGAGGAACTTGCTTTGGTTTTGACTGAAAGATATAGAAATACCCATACCTTATCTTGGTCCTTTGCTGGCCTTTTTTGTGTTTGTCCTTTTCCTAGTCATGGTTACATCAATCATTGATGTAATTAAAAGCGAGTCCCCACTCTGGTAAAAAGGAGATCTCGTATTACCCGCAAATATTATCCTGCACTTTGTTCCCCTACCGCCAAAATAGTTACCCTCACCGACGGATCGGCATACCATTACGAAATCAGTTCGGAAAGGCAGAAAACGAAAACAGTCATTCGACGCTCAACCTTGAATTTGCCGAAAATGGAGAAATGAACTTAAATCGACTTGTCATAGTATTATCCATTTAAAACCCAATGAATGTCTCATTGGGTTTTGGTTTGATTCCATGATATAAAGCTTAAAGTCATTATTGTAGCAAGATGTCAACAGCGTTCCAGTTTGATTCAATGTCAGGAACAAAAACACGCAATCTATATTGGTGAGGGTCTGATGAACAGTGATTTCTCTCAAGAATGCAAAAAAGCCTTGAGGCTGTACAAAGATATGTACCTCAAGGCTTTCATTCTTATGTATCTCCACCCTCGTCTTACTCATTTAGTCAAAAGCGAACCGTAATGTGGTGTTTTGAGGAAGTGTTTTAGTAGTTAGCTATGGCGGTTCAATAGTTTTTCTATCTCCTTAACTGGCATAGGTCTATAGAAATAAAAGCCCTGTATTTCATCACACATTTGATTTTGTAAAAATTGGAGTTGTCGGTCTGTTTCTACGCCTTCAGCGATCAAATCTAAGCCTAACTTTTTCCCTAAAACAATAATGGCTGAAATAATTGATTCATCGCTGATGTTGTTATCAATTCCATCAATAAGTGTCTTTGCTATTTTGATGCGGTTCTAACAATTGAAAAAAAGTGGATTCTGTGGTATTCTTGTCCTGCATTTTTTTATTCCTTATACTTAGATATGGACAAGAACTACTCCACCTCTAATTATAAGGCTTTTTTACGTCAAAATACAGGATTTTCGGCAAATTATCGACGTATTTCAAGGGATCACGTTATATATCGTTGCAAAGCTAAACTTGACAATTGAGCATTAACTTTATGCAAGGCTAGTGACTTATACTGTAAATTCTAAAAGACATTGTTTAAATCCTTTTAGATACAAAGAAAAGACCCGTTTTTTTGCGAGTGTAGCTATGAGTTATTGAATTGAATAAACGTAGAAGGTCAGACCGTCCAAACGATCTGGCAAATAACTTCAGTGGCGACCTCGCCTATATCTCTACAAGGCAAGTTTCATTGATCATGTAATGTTCCAGTGATCTGTCACATACAAATACGTAACTGTTACCAAGATGGGCCATCTTGGCGAGGTTCACCTAAGTATGTACATCGAGCATAATCAGAGTCGAGGGCCGCGAGAGCCTTAACCAACGTTTACGCCAAGGACAATTGATCATTTATCAAAGTGTTTTCGATTAACGTACTTATCCACAAAACCATAGAATTTTTCTGCGACAATCGGCTTTGCCAGATAATCGTCCATACCTGCTTCAATGCACTTCTCCCGATCGCCTATTAAAGCGAAAGCAGTCGTCGCTACAATAGGAGTATGTTTATTAAGTGGTTTCTCCCTACCTCTGATAAATTTAGTGGTCTCATAGCCACTTATATCGGGCATCTGGATATCCATAAAGATGATATCAAAGCTCTCTTCTTTCAATAAATCTAATGCTTCTTTGCCACTGGTTGCAATTTTTAGGTTCATATTTTTTCGTTCGCATAACATCTTCATCAATAAACCACTCACATAATCATCTTCAACGAGCAGGGCGGTTGAACTGACAGGCGCGACAGACGGAACATCACCAGTATCAACTTTGGTGACTTTTTTCTCGCCATCTTTCAATTTGAAGATCGAATTAAACACGAACTTGCTCCCCACTTCGAGCTTACTCTCTACGCTTATTTCCCCATCCATCATATTGACAAGCTGTTTGGAAATTGCAAGACCTAAGCCTGTCCCTCCATATTTTTTGGTAACAGAATCATCACCCTGTGTAAAATACGTAAACAACTTGCCGATTTTATCGTCTCCTATGCCGATCCCTGAATCTTCTATAGAGAAAACCAATTGTAGGTTGTTCTCAAATACTTTGCCTTTGGCTATAGTTAACTCAATACTCCCCTGCTCCGTGAATTTGATAGCATTACCTAGAAGATTAAACAGGACTTGTTTGAGTCTATCCGGATCGCCAGTCAGTTGATCAGGGATTGACTTATCACTATAGGACTGATATACAAGCCCTTTTTGCTCCACAAGAGGTTGCATTAGTTTATTGACTTCATCAACCAAAACATTAATATCAAATTCTTCCTGGCTCAACCGAACCTTACCTGCTTCGATTCTGGATAAATCAAGGATATCATTAATAATAGTTAATAGTGATTTTCCACTTCTTATTACGATTTCCGCCATTTCTTTATTTTTACCTTCAAGGTTCATTCCCATTAGTTGTGCCATGCCGAGAATGCCGTTCATCGGTGTTCTGATTTCATGGCTCATATTTGTTAGAAATTGACTTTTGGCTTTATTAGCTGCTTCGGCGGCTCTTTGTGTTTCTTGTAATTCTAACTCTGTTTTTTGATGTTCGGAAATTTCTTCCTCAAGTGTTGCATTGGTTTCCTCCAATTCAGCATTCATTTCTTTATTTCTTCTTCTGATTTTTTACGTGCGGCTTCCTCTTCCTTCTTTTCAGAAATGTCATGGCTCATAAGAAGGTAACCAATGGGATCCCCAGTAGAGTCATTACGTCGTGTAACAACAACGCTCGCAATAAAACGCGAGCCATCTTTCCGAACGCGCTGAAGCTCCCCTTCTGCTACACCCTTCTCAAAAGCTAACTTCAGCATTTTATCCACCTCCCCCGACTTGAGGTCCTCAGGCGAGTAGAGAGTGCTTGAGTCTTTGCCGATAATTTGTTCCGCAGTATAACCGTAGTTTCGCACCGCTCCCTCGTTCCAGGAGAGGATCCGGTGATTTAAATCTTTACCGATGATGGAATACTTCGTCGAACTCTCTAAAATGTTATTCAGGTAGTTCTTGGTCTCTGATAACTCACGCAAGGTTTCTTGTAATTCTAGCGCCGTTATTTTATGTTCTGAAATTTCTTCCTCAAACGTTGCATTGGTTTCTTCCAATTGAGCATTCATTTCTTCCAGTTCACAATTTGATTCTTCGAGTGTCTCATTTATTTTTAATAGTTCGCAATTTAGGTTCTGAATATCATTCTCCATCTTCTTTCGCTGGGTAATATCACGGTTGGTTTCGAGTACAATCTGTTGTCCTAATTCATTCAAAATTACCTGATGGCTTGTCTCAATATAAAGCTTTTTACCAAACTTACTGGTATGTTCTACTTCTCCGTTCCAAGATTTGTACCTTTCCAACATAAATATGATGTTGCCAATAGCAATTGGATGAACAGTTTTTAATAGGTCGTGACTAACGCTTCCAACAGCTTCTTTACTGCTGTATCCGTACATCTTTTCGGCTCCTGCATTCCAATAAGTGATAGCCCCATTTAAGTCCCAAACAAAAATAGCTTCATTTGAAAGGTTCAACAAGTTCGCTTGCATGCTCGTCAAATTAATTTGTTGGAGCAATTGCGCATTTTGCTCCTTAATTCTCTTCTCAGCTTTCTTTTGTTCGGTTATGTCGATTCCTAGAACAGTAATTCCTTCCTCAGAAGGAAAGACAGCCATCTGGTAATATGAATCCGTATATTTGCCACCCACATCAAAGCGCCGTATCTCCCTTTTGTCCATTACTGAACGGATATTCTCCTCATATTCTGTACCAATATGTTTTGGAAACATCCTCCAAATATTATTTCCAATGAAATCCTGGGGTTCCTTATCAATCCTCGAGGTAAACTGCCTGTTAGCGTAAACAAAGTTCCAATCACGATCGAGAACATAAAAGTCATCTTGGATGCTGCTCAAAATCTCATTAAGCTTCTGATTACTTCGATATAATCCTTCTTTTACTTCTTTACGTTCAGTGATGTTAGTTGTTCTCCCATGATCTATAATAGGTAATACAAGATCGCCAGGGTTCCCTTCCATCAAACTGGATTTCAATTCCGTGTTGCGTTTTCTAAGTTGAATAAGTTCATTAATAAGTTCCTCTTTGTTACGATCTTTATCGTTCATGCAAGTACCCTCTCAAAGATATTTATTGAACACGTTAAAAAGCAAACTCCATATTACTAAATACCTAACTTTCATTAGCATTCAAAATGTTTCATGTGTTAAATTATACTTTAGAGACTTATAAATATTTGTCGAATAATAAAATCAAAATTAAATCAATTTAATTAGCTCAATTCAATTAGCTCAATTTTTTAAGAATAGCAATTCCGGGTCGGTAACTTTTAGCGTGGATTTGTGGTTCGGGAACAATTCCTCGTGGTTCATTTCTGCTGTTTTACTGATTCTCATAACTCACCTCTTATTTCTTCGTCGGGAATGAGGGTGTCACATCAAATGTGGCGGAAACATCCTTTAATAGTTCCGTAATCTTCAGATGCTGCGGGCAGGCGCTTTCACACTGCTTACAGTCGATGCAGTCGCCAGCCTTGCCGTGGTTGGCAGTAAGGTTAATATAGTAAACGAACTGGCTTGAAAAATTGCTGCTCAGCGCACGCTTTGCGCTGTTATAGAGTGCAAAGTAATCCGGAATCGCGATGTTCTGTGGGCAGTCTTTTTCACAGTATCGGCAGGTCGTACAGGGAATGGCTGTGTTTTCATTGATGATATCGATGACCCGCCCGAGGATCTTATCTTCTTCCTTATTCAAGGGCTTGAAGTCCGCCATGTAAGACATATTGTCGAGAAGTTGCTCCATGGTATTCATACCGCTGAGCACCATCGTCACGCCCTCCTGACTGGCGGCGTACCGGATGGCCCAGGAGGGGACAGACGCCGCTGGATTATATTCCTTCATCAGCTGTTCCGCTTTTTCCGGAACAAGAGCGAGGCTGCCGCCCTTGCAGGGTTCCATAACAATGATTGGCTTTCCGTGCTTTCTTGCCACCTCATGGCATCTTCTCGATTGAATTCCGGGGTTTTCCCAGTCGATATAATTGATCTGCAGCTGAACAAAGTCCAACTCGGGATGAGCGGCCAGTATCTCATCCAACAGCTCCGGCGAATCATGGAAGGACATACCGAAGTTTTTAATTTTGCCCTCCTGCTTTTTCCGCAGACTAAACCCAAAGCTGTCGAACTCACAAGCCTTCTTATAGGCGTTCACACCTATGTTATGAAGCAGGTAGTAATCGAAATAATCTACACCGCATTTTTCCAGCTGCTCATTAAATATTCTTTCCATATCCTCCGCAGACTGGAAGTCTCTCATTGGCAGTTTGGTTGCCAGTTTGAAATCGTCCCTATGATGTCTCTTTACAAGAGACTCTCTGACCGCTTCTTCAGAACGATAGCCATGATAGACATAAGCGGTGTCAAAGTAAGTGAAGCCTTTTTCCAAAAAGGTATCCACCATTTTATTGAACGTTTCGGTATCAAAGGATGTCTGGTCATCCTTATCAATCAGTGGCAACCTCATGCAGCCAAAGCCAAATTTTTTATCCATAACTGTCGCCTCCATCATGTTTCATTTTTTTGTAATCTTCATCAGATATGGGCTCCTGACATTCTGCCCGGTCTTTTTCCGGGCTGACCTCAATTGCAAGATGAACAAACCAGCTGTCTTTTGCTACGCCGTTCCATGCTTTACGTCCGCTGGGATCTGGACAACATCGCTAGGACACAAGTCCTGGGAGCAGGCTTACTCCATTCCTGCATTTACCGAGATCAACCTTGTGCATAGTCTATCATCTAGAGTTAACTCTAAGTCAATAATTTTTTTAGGTTAAAGTTATACTGTGCTTTATATAAACTCTCCGACAGACTACTATTCTCTAGCGATTCATGCAATATTTTTTGTCATACGCCCTTATGCGGTTGATATCTTCTATAGGTGGAAAACCAAACATACGGGAATATTCGCGACTAAATTGTGATGCGCTTTCATACCCTATCCGGAATGCGACATCAGAGGCATCTGTTGACTCGTGACAGGCTCTGCAGAACGTATTCATTCTCTCTGCCATTGCACACCTCCGAGCATACGCACCCCAATATTTTAAGCCAAAAAAAGAATCCCTATCATAATGAGGGATATCTCGAACTTTCAGACCTTTTATTATGCTAGTAACGGAATATTATTCAGGATTCCTTCTGTGTATCCGATATATTTCATGATGTAAGAAGGGGCTGCATCTATTCCGGAAATTAGGCTATACAAAATCAAAGAAGCGAATACCCAACAACCTGAGTATTCGCTTTAACGCGATGACATAACTATTGTTACTGGTTTACCTTTCGGTTCTTGTTCATTGGCCTCTTTGTGTAAAGGCTCCAACCCTACACCAGCCAGAATTGTTTCAATGATACATTTTTCTTGAGCAGTCATACTTCCCTTTCTCCACCTCCGTTTTGTCCAATCTATTCAATAAACCTCCTTGCGGTTACATAAATATAACACAAATATAAGAAGTAAATTAGTGGCAATTGTTATGATAATGTGTAAATATTTGCAGGCTATTTTCTATTTCTTTTCCAGCGTCTTTCTCTGTTCCAAACATACTTCACCGCCGCCAATAGGCCTAAACAAGGGCTTGTCTGTACCACCCTGTACTGTAGCGCTTGCCGAGTTGCCGGTTGCCGATAACGGCAACCATCGGCAACTTTCCGGAGCTGTCGGCAACTTCTCAGCCTATAGAACATTTCCATCGGCAACCACCTTCGATGCGTCGCTATAGAAACCCTTGCTGTTCACTATAAGGCCCATAGCGGACTGCGCTTGCCGATTCCTAATCCTTCCCTATCGCTACTAAAACTGCCTTCATTGTAGCGAATCGGTCAGCCCCGGCCAGTAACGTAACCCCAGTAGGAGCAGACGCACCACCAACCTGGTACATAGTCCTTGCACTGGCTAGTAAAGCAGGTGTGGCATAAGCGGCCTGAACAATTGGGCATTGGAAGTTCTGAGCCAAGTCCGCGGCCATCTGAAGGTCCGCATCACCATAATAAAGCACTAAATAATCCATAATATTTCCCTCCAGCTCTGGCCAGCAGCCAGAATTATATTGAATTGTATCGAGGTCTACAGCGATTCCCTGCAAGGTCGTATCATTTTGATACTGGTAAATGTCATTGCCTGAGAAAACCATTCCGCTTGACCATGCATACGTCTGCCAGTACTTGTCTGGCGCATAGGAGGAAGCCTGGAGTGCTCCTAGTACGCTGTAGGAACCGTAAGCACCTACCAGGAATTCACCGTTTAACCCATCTCGAACACCACTGAAATAATCAATAATAGCCGCCATATCGCTAGATTGGGCGTCATAGTCAACTGTAAAATAGACCGCTGTGCTTTTCGGTGCTCCAAGGTAGTCCATCTCTGCTAGGGCTAGTCCACCATCATTTACCCCTTGGTCGTAGCTGAAGTAACCTGCGGTCGTAGGATCTGATTCCCAAATAAGGAATACTGAGAGCCCAGAACTTTGAATTGCGCTTAACTCGGTTGGTGAGATTGATTTGCTCCATCCTTGGGTTTTATAACCAAGGTAGCGTCCAACAGCAACTA
Source organism: Candidatus Desulfosporosinus infrequens (assembly GCA_900290375.1). Taxonomy (GTDB): domain Bacteria; phylum Bacillota; class Desulfitobacteriia; order Desulfitobacteriales; family Desulfitobacteriaceae; genus Desulfosporosinus; species Desulfosporosinus infrequens. Next base: position 8,534 of record OMOF01000306.1, on the reverse strand, counting down.
TACCAGCGGCGTTCAACGAAGACGCTATTGTCGACGTTAATATTGTGGAACAGTCTATAGCTTCCATTGCATCAATCTCCTTTCTTTTATCACGATAGCGTGATGCATAATAACTTTATTTCCCTGTCCACATATCGGTTACATTACTTGCGAAATAGTTATATGGAAGATAGAAGTAACCTTTATCTCCCCAGCTTTCGCCCCACGAATTTCTACAAGCCACAAAACCTGCCGTCTCATTATCCTTGTATCCCACAGCTAAAACGGCATGGCCTCCTAATAAATTCTCTCCAGGTATCGGTAGAGGTACAATTCCAGTCTTTGCCACCTGATCAGATTCAAAGCTTTCATATACATTAATACCTATGACTACAGGATAACCTTCAGACAATGCTGCCTTCATGGCCATTAAATCTGTCACTCTATGATACTCGGTGATTGTAAATGGTACAGCATCCGCTGTGGATTGTGTCGTAGGTGTTTGTGTGAACTTTGAAACGTCATAGGGCCAGTCGGCCTCGGGAGCACATCCTATTTGTTGAAGAACCTTCATGCCATCTCTGATTTCTGCTCCGGCGTCATCATTTACTGTGCCTTCTATATTGCGTTCTTCCCAGTACAACCATAGGCGACTTAGATAAGTGAGCTTTCCAGCTTGGTTTTCCCAGTATTCGCGTAGACCTGAAGCGATAGCGTTGGCTGTGCAACTTCCCAATTCACCTTGGTCAACGATCGGGGAGCAACCAGTACGCAGATCTACAGCTTTTGGTAGTAAAGTCGCAGTTTTAAATAGAGTAGATCTAAAAACTTTGTCACGCAAATCCTCTGTGTCTGGTTTTAATTTATAGACTCTCTTTGCCATGGTTTTACCCCCAAAATCCTTTTGAGCTTATTCATCTTATGCTCTGAATTGGATAAGGGTTCATTTAGTCATAATAATAGCGCCCTATCAAGGCGCTCGATAACCAATATTCATGATTCATGTAAGCAGATGCCCACGGAGCCAGAGACCAACCATGGACAGGCCAGATCTAGTTGAGCAATCTACCTAAGGTAGAATCCCTGTATTCCTCGACTTTTACGCTCGTCACCCACCCTTATTGTATCAACTTGGTCAGATTGAAGCATGTATCTACAAACCAGCTTCCAGGAACCACAGCATAATGCTTATTGAGCACAAAAACCCGCCTTAAAAAGGGGTGCCTTTCCGCGCCCTGACAATTACTTATACCCTAAATGTTTACCAAAGTATTATGTTGATAAATATATTGACAAATTTATTGATATGCCATAAAGTAACAGCAAGGACTATAGAGGAGGGTTGCTGTTATGCTTAACCCTAATTTTATCAGTAGTGTTATGAATTCTCTGGTGCCAATCTCCCGTTTCAATAAGGGCGAAGCCAATAAAATCTTTGAGGAAGTCCGGGAAACCGGCTTCAAGATTGTGCTAAAAAACAACACTCCGACCTGTGTGCTGCTCACACCAGAAGCCTACGAGCAAATGCTTGAAACAATTGAAAATTACCGCCTGCTTGTAGAAGCCGAAAAACTCCTGAAAAATACCATAGATGAGGATTTTATTCCAGCGGAACAAGCCATGCAGGAACTGGGCATTAGTGAAGCTGATCTAAAAGATATAGAAGTGGAACTCGAATAGCCTGTGGAAAGTAGAATATTTAAAGGAAGCTTTGGAGGATATTAAGCGACTCGACCACTCACAGCGTTTGCAGGTGGTGAAAGCCATTAATAAAGTCGCTGTGAACCCACTGTCCTAGGCTGAAGGCGGCTACGGAAAACCTCTTAGCAATAAAAGCGGCACGAACCTAGCCGGTTATTGCAAGATCACGCTGTTAAAGCTTGGGTTACGGGTAGTGTATATGGTCGTACGGGAAAACAACATCATGAAGATTGTTGTGGTTTCCGCAAGAGCCGATGATGAGGTTTATATTCTAGCTCAAAAGCGTATCGAGCAATAAGAACTGTTGCTAAATCTTTGATTAGCAACAGTTCTTTTACCCTATGGGCACCTACTCAGTTCATCACTCAATGGGTTAACGTTAAAAGCCTATTGTACTGAAAGACCTGTTACCTTTTACAAGGGGAGATATCCGATAGCCGCTCTAAATGGGCGGCCTTAGATAATTCGATGCAGTTTTAATTTTCTGCATCAACTTGCATCAAAACTGCATCACAGATTCTAACGGTATTAGTGTACTTCTTTATCAATTTATATATAAATGCAGAAATGCAATAATAATAGGGGGATACCCCCTAATTTTTTTATCCTCTCTGACCTTAGCTTCTCAAAGCTAAATAAAATTATTTTTGTACCCCCTATACCCTCCAATAAACTGCATTTTTGCATCAAACAGTCGATTATGTTGGTATATGCGATCTTTTAGCTGATGCAAAGTTGATGCAATTTTGATGCAAAATAATCAATTAGCCAGCTCCAGCAACCGCTTCTTCGCATTTTCCTGGTACACTCCGCCGTGGTAGCAGATCACAGTTTCAATATCATATTGAACCAATTTTCCCAGTGATTTTTTTGCCATACCCATGTCAGGAGTATATTCCGCATTGGGGCCAACTAATTCCCCATTTACAACATTAAGAGCATCTCCAGTAATGAGAGTTTTATATTGACTAAGATACAGGCAAATATGTCCATGAGTATGACCTGGTGTATGAATTACCGTGATCCCTCCACAATACGGCAATACTTCCTCGTCATCAACCGTTTTATCCACCTTAGATTTTAGCGATTCTAAGAACTTAGCTTCCGCTTCCTTACGCTTTTCTTCCAAAAGCTCTCCAAACATTCTCGCCATGCGTTCTGGCGTCATCTTCTGTAAAGGCTTTTCGCCTTCAATGAAAGGCTTCTCCTCTTTGTGGGCTATGACTTCAATCTTGTGATCTGATGCCTTTAAGATTTCCTGCAAACCGCCAATATGGTCAACATCCTGATGAGTAATTATTACTTTGCTTAGTTTACTAAAAGAGATACCAGCCTCATCCATTGCCTTACGGAGCTCATGAAGCTGGCCGGGAAAACCAGTATCTACTAAAACTACGGTTTCATCGTCCCAGATAAGTGTTGGTTGTATTTGTCTACCCATAAACGGTAGCTCTAGTACCTTTATTCCTTTAGTTACATTCATAGCGTAATGTCCCCTTCCGTCTAATCTTTTCTTTAATCTTATCAATAGAGTAACCTGTTGTCTATTTTTTCATTACCTCACTAAACGCCCTGCCTGCTGTGCTGTACCCGCCTTACATAGAGAGCTACCTCAACAATACTACGAACCCGAAAATTAGGTGCATTCAAGAAGATCCGAAGATGGAGTATAAGACAAATTCCATATAATCCATTATATCCATATTATGGATTATATCTAGTGAGGGAGGAAATTGATATGACATTTGGTAACGTTGATGGAGCCGCTTGCGGTTGCGGATGCGGTAAAGGCTTTGGCGCTGGAATCGCTGCAGTTGTAATAATAATTCTTCTTTTGATCGCTATGGGAATCGTATTCTAAATCTCGAAAGGTGGAACTTCTTATGTATGGAATGAACGGTTATGACCGTATGGGTCTGGGTGGAATGAGTCACGGTGAAATGATGGTCCATGGTGGTATGGTTCACGGTGGAATGGGTGGTGCTTGCTGTCATCCTCATCATCCTCCGGTATGCTGCCCTCCCCCTGTTGCTCCAGTAGGCGGCTTCGGTCATGGCGTCGGTGCCGGAGTGGGTGTAGGAATTATTGCTATTGCTATCTTGATTCTTATCGCTTTAGGCGTGATCTTCTAAAACTCTCTTCTAAATTGGCTATCAGCTGAAAAGTTGATAGCCTTTAATTAAGCCCTTGGCTCATGTGCGTGTACGTTAAACACGTGCACAGAAAAAGCCTCACGGTCTTATGTTAGAACGTGAAGCTAATATAGTGTTGACCGTAGTAGTTTGACAGAATCTAGAGATTAGTCACTTCGGTTCAGTCCTTCAAAGAAATAGCGCGCTTCCATAGTGCATTGAAAGGATTATTGAACTGTTATTATCGCTCTCTTTTCAATATCTACCACATTCTCCTGCTTCTGGACCACCCACCTGTATACACTGAGCTAGATGTTAAGGTTTGGACCACTGTTGCAGTGGCTGCATTACTTACAGTGTCACCTGAGGCTTGGGCTGTCACGGAGATAGTATTTCCTGTAGCTAATGTTAATCCGCTGACTGTCCAGATTCCAGTTGTAGCATCAGCTGTTACTACTGGTTGGGCTGTTCCACCATTTACTGTTAGCACAACGCTGGCTCCTGCGACGGCTGTACCGCTCACACTTGTATTACCTGCTGTAGGTGTTCCTGTAATAGCCGGTGTTGCTGTTTGAGTTGTGCCAGAAGCAGCTACTATTGTTGCAGTAGCTGCGTTACTTACAGTGTCACCAGCGACTTGGGATGTAACGGAGATTGTATTGCCTGTGGCTAAAGTTAATCCGCTAACTGTCCAGTTTCCATTTCCATCAGCTATTACAACTGGTTGGGCTGTTCCACCATTTACTGTTAGCACAACGCTGGCTCCTGCGACGGCTGTACCACTTACACTTGTATTCCCTGCTGTAGGTGTTCCTGTAATAGCCGGTGTTGCTGTTTGTACAGAAGCTGTCGATGCAACTATTGCAGTGACCTCGTTACTTACAGTGTCACCTGTGACCTGAGCAGTCACGGAGATGATATTCCCTGTGGATAATGTTAATCCGCCAACTGTCCAGTTTCCATTTCCATCAGCTATTACAACTGGTTGGGCTGTTCCACCATTTACTGTTAGCACAACGCTGGCTCCTGCGACGGCTGTACCACTCACACTTGTATTGCCTGCTGTAGGTGTTCCTGTAATAGTCGGTGTTGCTGTTTGTACAGAAGCTGTCGATGCAACTATTGCAGTGGCCGTGTTACTTACAGTGTCACCTGCGACTTGGGCTGTCACGGAGATAGTATTTCCTGATGCTAATGTTACGCCTGCGACAGTCCAGTTCCCGTTTCCATCAGCTATTACAGCAGGTTGGGCTGTTCCATTTACGCTAAGAACTATACTGGCTCCTACAACGGCTGTACCACTCACACTTGTATTCCCGGCGATAGGTGTTCCAGTAATAGTCGGTGTTGCTGTTTGATTTGTAACTGGGTTTCCTGTTGTTGATCCCTTCAAATCTTCAATTACCGTCTCTAAACCTGTCGATGCTGTTTGAATTACAGCCACTGCAGTATTTACATCTGCTTGTAGAGTAGTTTCATCGGTTTGGACCGCAGCGGTATTACCTGATTCTTGGTCGCTACGAAGTTTTTGCCAATCTCCATTAACGGTCTGCTCTGCTTCCCCTGCACTTTCGATTTCATCAATACTGGCTATGTAATCATTCAGGGCAGTTTTAACCTGACTATAGTTACCATCCTGTAAAGCTCTTGATATGTAAGAGTTCACCTTTTGCTCCAAATTGTTTAGTTCTTCACTAGCCTTCTTTTCTGGAGCCAAGAGTTGCCTTGCGTTGCTTTGACCATTCATATTCCCTTGTTCAGCAGAATCACCTCTACCATAATTCTGTCCATTATCCGCTAGTGCAGGTGAAGCAATAGCTAGAACCATTACCCCCGAAAGGACAGCAGCGGTCAGTTGACGCTTTCCATACATAACTTTTAATCCCCTTTCAGAATAGAATAATAATCATCTATTGTTCTTTATAGTAATAAAAACTTGTTATAGTTCCATGACCTTTGTATTAAGAATATGTGAAGATCATTGGGAACATTGGGACAATCACCCAATTCAACAAGAGAAATAGGTAGTTTCTGCCCTAGCATTGATCATTTGGTAGAACTAGTAAATCGCTATTAGATGTGATAAGAGATATGTATATGGCTGGGAAAAGTAATAAGATTGGGATGCGAGTCACTGAAAACGGAAACACAGTTGGCGAATATACATTCCATCTTAGCGGTCTGCAAATAGTGATGTGGGGTGCGGGGTGTTATCATCAGAGTTGCATCATCCAAATTCTATACCGAACTACCCCGTTTTCCGCGATTGGGAAGTGCCCATCTTAATTTCCTAAGCCCTCCAGCCCCAGGTACAACTGGTCCCGCTTGAGGGTAATGACATAGTAATTCTTCAAGAGAAACAATATCATCTTCTTGTAATCCGAGATTTCTCCAACACTTTTCAAATTCTGGTACTCCTTCAAATTCTCTGTGCATAATATTCCTCACTAAAGTCATACCCTATTAAATAGGGTATGACAATCTTTTAAATAAATTATCCATAACGTTAAATCTCCTCTTTTTTAGATTATTTTTCCCTACAGTGAATTGTGGAGGCTATCAGGTATGTCCATTTGTTGATTGCACCAAGAGGCTGGAGCGGATTGAAGCTCTTAAGGCAATAGCACGGGAATCTTAACCGTCACGATTGCCGTGGCCTTTACTGTTGAATTGGTAATAATACCGGTTTCCGTAAATACCTGAGCATTTGCATATAGACTAGGTGAAATATACATCCAGTTTACAGCGACGTTTTGGGTTGTTCCATCACTCATCACGGCAGTCACCGTTACTGGTAATACAGGAGAAACTAAGGCTGTTGTATTAACACTTACAGGAGCCACACTCGAAACAGTAGCCGTAGTTCCGGAGGAACCGTCTATTTCAGGCCCATCAGCGCTTGCAAAATGTTTAACATTTCCATTTGCATCTTTGTAGGTCACTGCAGGCAGAGCCGAAAGATCTGTAAGTATAGCGCCAGTATTGTTATTGATCACCTGACCAGCTGATGTTATGACATAAATACCACCACCTACCACATCCTGAATCACCTCAGCAGTATGGGCTGAATTATTGGCATATCCTAAATCCAAAGCCTGACCGTTGCCGAAAATTACCGTGCCCACTGGAATGTTGCCTTGCTGTGTACTTGATGCGTCTATAGCTTCGAACTTTATGTTATATTTTGTAGCGTAATCTTTTGCGGTAGATGGGGCAAATCCTATTATCGTTGTTGTAACTGGAATTGCAGCCCCATTGCCATAATCAGATATTATTGTTGTTGGCGAGTTAAATGTAATACTGTCTAGGCCTGTACACCAGCCAAAAGCAGAGGCACCGATAATTGTGACTCCTTGTGGGATACTTATACTATTTATGCCTGTGCAACCACTAAAAGAATAGTTGCCGATACTTATGACTCCTTTTGGTATGCTTATACTAGTTAAGCCTGTGCAATTGGTAAAAACTCCGTCGCTGATACTTGTGACCCCTTGTGGTATGCATATACCAGTTAAGCCTGTGCAATTGGTGAAAGCTCCGTCTCCGATACTTGTGACCTCTTGTGGTATACTTATACTAGTTAAGCCTGTGCAATAGCTAAAAGCTCCATCGCCGATACTTGTAATCCCTTGCGGCATGCTTATGCTTTTGAGGCCTGTGCAATTGGTAAAAGCTCCGTCACCGATACTTGTGACTCCTTGCGGTATACTTATACTAGTTATACCTGTGCAACCAACAAAAGCATCGTTGCCAATACTTGTGACTCCTGGCGGTATACTGATATTACCTGTTAAACCTCCGGGCCACTCTATTAAATTAGTCCCTGTTTTATTGAAAAGCACACCGTTTATACTTGCGTATTTAGAGTTATCAACAGCTACTGTAAAAGCAGTTAGACCTGAGCACCAAGCAAAAGCGAAGTCGCCGATACTTGAGACTCTTTGTGGGATGCTTAAACTAGTTAAGCTATCGCAACCGTAGAAAGCAAAGCCACCGATACTTATTAATCCTTGCGGTAAGCTTATGCTTGTTAAGCTATTGCAACGAAAAAAAGCATAATTGCCCATACTAGTTACTCCTTGCGGTATGTTAATACTAGTTAAGTCTCCGCAACAGTAAAAGGCATAGTCGCCTATACTCGTAACTCCTTGAGGGATGCTTATACTAGTAATGGTATCAATACCTAAAGCCCAAAATTCATCAAAAGCAGAGTTGCCTATGCTTGTAACAGGGAATCCACCCAATGTACTTGGTATCGTCACTGCACCTCCAGCCCCTGTGTAACTCGTAATTTGAGCTTGGTCATTTGTTATAGCGTAAGTAAAATCCCCATCCTGTGCAGCTTGTACAGGAGTGCTATAGCACAATAAAATAGTCATCATCATTAAACTAATCAGAAATGTAGTAATAACTTTGCTGATTTTAAGCATTGTCATTGTTTTTCCTCTCCTTCATGCTTTTCCATATACTAATATATTCTATCACGCACTTCCAGATTATCGTGTCGAATTTAATTCCTATTGAAAAAGTGTACAAAACTTTATCATTAGTTAAACTCCCAGAGATGGATGTGTCTTATTGTCACTAACTGCCTGTGTTCCGGTTTCCTCAAATTGTATCCACAAAAAAGGCCGATGGTACAATCGACTCATCGATCCATCCAGCAAGATGCATCTATTTGACACGATCGAGGATCTTTATCTGCCGGATGCAACACATCAA
>OMOF01000916.1 GCA_900290375.1 Candidatus Desulfosporosinus infrequens | reverse complement strand
AGACGGTTGGCATCCAGGTGATTATAAATTCACCTTAGATCGTCCAGCATATCCAACGTACTATAACGATGAACGCTCCGTCGTGGTTGTTCGTGGCGGATGGTATGGAGGATGGCACCGACATTACTGGTAAGAAAAATACGGGCTGCCTCACTAAGGAGACAGCCCCTCTGTTTTACTATATAGCAAGGATTAAAAAATTGCTTATTCAGCATTTAACCAACGCTACGCCGTTGCACTTAACCGCCGCACCTCCGCTTATGGTTAAATACCTGAATGCTAATTCTTTAATTCGTTATATATAATAAAAAGTTGTTAGCAGTTATATTATAAGGAGGTAATGAATGAGAGTTGGTAAGGGTTTGTGGAAAATTGTTTTAATCTTGTGTTTGACGATTGGTATTTTTAGCAATGTAGGTGCCCCAGTATACGCTGCAGATTTTACAGGTAAAGTTATCACTGATATTAGTGCTAGCGGAAATAACGCCGTAGCGCAAAGTGATATTCTAAACGTTGTTAAGGCTAAAGTAGGAGATTCTCTTAGTCCTGAGGCTGTGCAACAAGATATGAAGGCTATTTATGAACTTGGTAAATTTTACGATGTAAAAGCCAATGTTGTGGAAGTGCCTGAGGGTGTCAAGTTGATTTACTCCGTAGTGGAGAAAGTGCCAGTAACAGAGATTGTCTTTAAAGGCAATACGAAGGTTTCTACTGAAAAGTTGCAAAGTTTAACGGAATCCCTAAAAGGGAATCTTGTTGATGCGAAAGTATTAAATCATAAATTGCAGGCGATTGAGCAATATTATCATGATCAAGGGTACATTTTAGCACGCGTAAGTGATCGAACCACAGAGCAAAATGGCGTATTGAATATTTTAGTCAATGAGGGCAATGTGGAAGGTTTTAACGTGCAAGGCAATGAAAAAACAAAAACCCACGTTATTACTCGTGAAATGAATCTTAAGCCAAACCAGCCTTTTAATGTAAAAGATGCGAAACGAAGCATTCAAAAGTTGGAAAACCTGGGTTTTTTTGAGGATGTAAACATAAAACTCAATCCAGGGAGAGAACCTAATGCAACGATTGTAAACATTGATGTAAAAGAAAAGAAAACAGGGACTTTTTCAATCGGTGGAGGCTATAGTAAAACCGATGGTGTAAGTGCAATGATTGGTCTTGGTGATACTAACTTTAACGGATCTGGTAACAAAGTTAATTTGAATTTGCAACATGGATTAACAAGTGTTGCTGGCTCTGGATGGGATATTAGTTATACCAATCCATGGGTAGATGAGAAACAAACCTCATTTAGCATTGATTATTTTAAT
>OMOF01000785.1 GCA_900290375.1 Candidatus Desulfosporosinus infrequens | reverse complement strand
TGATTTAATTGAATGACGAGGGAAATCGGTAAATGAATCGCATGATCATTCATTTGAGTGCAGGGCGATAAGTGGCAAAAGAGTCTACACGGATTTATACTGAGCAGGCTTTGAAACAGCGGCAAAGGCATGAAATCAGAGTAGAAAGTTCTTGATTGCATAGAGGGATGCTATGGAATGTTGTTAACCTATTCTTTCCGCCAGTACATAAAAGAACAAGGTCTTTCGCGAGTTGACGCGGAGCACCTTGTTCGAATTTCACAGATTATTCTCAGTTAAATAGAGGGCAATTTGCTTGAGATATCGGTTGAAGTCTTCAAGATTATCATGAATAATATTATAGACCACCTCAGGAGAAATATCCCAATAGACATGAACTAATCGGTTGCGAAATTTAGTGATCTCGATCATAGCGGGTTCCAAGTTCTGAGTTATATGATGTTTTTCTGATTCTCGAAAAACGTCCGCATAAGTTTTGGGAGCATCGAATTGTTGATCCACTTGAAGCATGGAAATAAGACGATTCCCAACATTAATGCAGGATTCGATACATAACTGTAGATAACGCTCAGTCGCACTCTGTAATATTGAATTATTTAAATAATCTTCACGAGATGTTTGAGCGACCTCTTTCAGCCGTCCGAGATACTTTGAGATTTGACGCATTTGAAAAGCAAGTTTTTCATCCATAAACGGTCCTCCCTGAAAGAGTTTCAAGTAGTGTGTTATTGCATTCATCAAGCAGTGGTTTAAAATCCAGATAGTACTTAACCGTTTGTTCCCAATAATCAATGTATTCTTCTCGGTTGTTAAGTAATAGAATCTTCGATTGTTTTATAGCACCATATTGCATGGTTAGAGGAGCTGTGTTTAGATTAATTACATCAATATCATCAGATTGAAGTAAGTCGGTGATTATTCCCATGACTTGGAGGTGAAATCTATCGAGTTCATCTAGACTAAGACCTTTATGGTAAAGAACAGCCAGATCGACATCGCTTAACGGGGTTTCTTTGTTTGTTGCCAAAGAGCCGAAGAGAAATACAGCACTGATTTGTTGCTCTAAGGACGATAATGAATGTGGTAAATCTTTGAGTTTTTCGCGAATGAAATTAAAATCCAAGGGTCTACTATCAAAAATCATATTTACCACCATCCCTAAGATTATTATACCAGTAATTTCCTTTGTGTAACAGTTGTTCAGTGAAAAATTGCCATAATCTCAAGCGTGAGTTACTTCGCCTATCGGACTGAGGAATTAATGTTGAATGGCTTCAAAGTAGATTATGACGATCAGCAAAATAATGAAACTTGCTATTTACACAGACTGAGAAAGATGCAATCCAAACTAGCGTATAGCCCCCGAAGTACCAGTTGCCAGAATATTTTCGTGAATAATGCAAAAAGAAACAGTTATTGGCAGGACTTGACAGATAAATGCAGAATTTATGAATATAGTCAAGAATGTGCTCTATTTGTCAATAAAGGATCGTGTGAAAACAATGAGTGTAAAAGTCTACAATAAACTTATTCGTGATAAAATACCTCAAATCATCGAACAAAGTGGAAAACAGGCGATTATTCAAGTGGTCTCCGGTAAGGAATACCAAGAATTATTAAACGCTAAATTGGGTGAAGAGCTTCAGGAATATCTCGACAGCCAGAGTATTGATGAGCTGGCAGATTTGGTTGAAGTGGTTTATGCGATCTTGGATGATA
>OMOF01000344.1 GCA_900290375.1 Candidatus Desulfosporosinus infrequens | reverse complement strand
GGGCACGATTACTGATGAACGATTTATTGCTTTCCTCTATGAGCTGGATAAGGGCGACGATTACAAGAACCCTGAGGTCTGGATAAAAGCGAATCCTGGACTCGGCACCATTAAAGACCTTGAGTTCCTGCAGGATAACATTAACAAGTCTGTATCCGACCCGGCCTTTAAAGCGACGGTGCTCACTAAGGACTTCAATATCATTGGAACAGCCTCCACGGCTTTTCTGGAATACAGCACGATCCGGAACGAAGAAACCTTCACCATGAAGGACATTACCGATTCCTACTGCATTGGGGGCGTGGACCTTTCAAGCACGACAGACTTAACCTCAGCGACGATTTTGGTACCTCGACCGAGCGACAAGTTCCTTTGCCATCAAATGTATTGGATGCCTCAAGTAACCTTTGAAAACACAGAGCACTCAAAAAGAGTGGTATATCAGGCATGGATTGAGCGAGGACTGCTGGAACTGACGCCGGGGAATCGTATCGATTATGCCTATATCACACATTGGTTCGGCAGGATGAAAACAGATTATAGATTGTACTTTCAGTCAATTGGGTATGACAGTTGGAATTCTGGATATTGGGTAAAAGATATGGAACAGAACGGGTTTAATGGACTAATGGATATTGTGATCCAAGGGGCTAAGACTTTGAGCAACCCACTCAAACATCTCGGCGCTGACCTAGCAGCTAAGAAGATTAACTACAATAAGAATCCGCTGTTGGAATATTGTCTCTGTAATATGTCTGTTGTGTATGATAGGAACAATAATATAACACCTGTCAAATCGCATAGCCGAGGCTTTATCGACGGGGCGATGAGCCTCTTGGATGCATATTGCGTCTATGAAAGGAACAAAGAGCTACTGGATAGCCTGATTTAAGGAGGAGGGGGTGAGTCTTGCCAAGTTTCCGGTCCATGTTTGGTTCCATCTTCGGAAAAGTAAAAAAGCTGCCACAGAACCTACAGTTCTTCAAACTGCTCAACGGGTATATCCCTATGGTAAGCAACACCACGAATTCCGAGGTTTATTATAACTACCTCATGAGAGCCTGTCTTCGTGCCATTGCTACGCACGTGGCGAAAGCCGACATCAAACATATTCGGTATGTCAAGGGTGACACCATCCCCCAAGATGGCGACATTGCCAATTTATTAAGTGGTCAGCCTAATCCTTTCATGAACTCAACGGAGTTCATTTTTAAATTAACGACCAACCTACTGATTCACAACAACGCATTCGTTTACGTCAAGCAAGATGAGTTGGGGAACATCGAAGGATTCTACCCTCTCAATTCTAGTTTCGTAACCTACATGGAGTCAAGCACCACAGGGATGGACGATACAGGAACCCTGTTTGTGAAGTTTAACTTCCGAGGTGGACAGGAGATTATCGCGCCGTTTGAACAAATTATCCACCTCAAAAGGGATTATTTCGAGTCAGATTTGATGGGGAGCTATAACGACAATGCCTTA
>OMOF01000781.1 GCA_900290375.1 Candidatus Desulfosporosinus infrequens | reverse complement strand
TTGGAACCTGTATGTGAAACCGCAATGACCAAATCCCCCGGTTCAAGCAATGTTGCTGATGCTATTTGCAAATGAGGATCTGAGTAGGCCCGTACAGAAATGCCAAACCGCATAAAACGATGCTCAATATCTGAAGCAACGACTGCTGACCCACCTGATCCATACACATCAATACGCCGCGCTTTCGTGATGGCTTGGATGGCTTTTTCAACGGCTTCTTCGTCGGCAACCCTTCATTGATACCAAGGAAGATCTTACTGGCCATGGTTCGAATGGAATCAGCGGGGTCAACCTCTTTATAAACCGATTCCAAGGGAGTATATAAATCGCCTGCTAAGGCTATTTTCATTTCTTGATATCCAGAAAATCCTAATTTTTTACATAAGCGAAAAACAGTTGCTTCTGCATTTTGCGCTGCTTCCGCTAATTCAGTAATGGTCATATGGATCACTTCAGTAGGATTTTCAAGAATGTAGGTTGCAGTTTTTTGTTCAGTCTTCGTTAACTCATTAAAACCGCTACGTATGCGGGGCAAACAGGAACTTAACGCATTTTCAACTCTTTCCCTGTTCATGTCCTCCAACCTTCCAATTAAGACACCATTAAGAAATAACTAGTTTATGTAGGAACATTGTAACAGACGCCTCACTATCATGCAAGATTGTTATTGGCTTATTGAAAATAAATTTCTTTTTAATATACAGAAAGAAATTTATTTTTCTTTTTCTGTTGCTTTTTATAAAAAAGCAGTATATTATGATAATTGTAATTGGTTTTTTATTTCATAATTTTAAATATTTTAGACATTTTATTTCAAAGGAGTTTTTTTAATGGATACTACTCTTAATCAACTACCACCTTATCAACGCGCCATTGCCAAAGGACATTTAGGATCTTGTGGTGCGATCTACAAAAATTTAGATCGCCCTATTATTGCAGTGGTCAATTCTTGGAATGAAATCGTCCCTGGTCATTGCCATCTCCGTGAACTTGCAGAAGATGTAAAAAAGGGAATTATCGCTGCAGGTGGCTATCCGTTGGAGTTTAACACCATTGCCATTTGTGATGGTATTGCCCAAGGGCATGTTGGGATGAAGTATGTACTACCCAGTCGTGAATTAATTGTTGATTCCATTGAGGTTATGATTCGA
>OMOF01000778.1 GCA_900290375.1 Candidatus Desulfosporosinus infrequens | reverse complement strand
AGTTGAGGGTCATATTTTCATCTGTGTGTTAGCCTATCTGTTTGAACAAGAACTTCAGGTATTGTATCGCAGGCATTGGCAAACTGAATCCGACAAGGCTCTCAAAATTCCAGACGAGGTCGAACGGGCTAAAAAACAATTAGAGCTAAAGGATCGCTGGTTCACCGGAGAAAGTATCGTTAAACAATTATCACGTTGGCATGCTTTGAAGGGCGAGTTTTTGGGCAAAAAATTTCTTAGTGTACCACCTCCCTCGGCAATGGCCCAGCAAATGCTCTCCTTCGTTGGGATTCCATTGCCCTCTAAGATCATTCATTTGGACTAATCATTAAGCCTAATACTTACATTCATTAATTTAGCTCCGCCATCAGCGGAGCTAAATTAATGCGTAGTGCAAACTTGTACCCACAAACCCTTGCTGCTCCTGGGACACTGTCAAAAGACATCTGTTAAACTAACCAGTCTTTTTAAGACATACAGGAATGTTGCTGGGCTGTAGATAGCTTTTGTTTTATCAATCCCGATTTCATTAACTGTCCGTTGACAAAAAGGGGTTTATTGTATATAATTAACTTAACAAATATGTTAAGTTAATTAATTTGTTAAGTTAAGCTTATAACGGAGTGGAAATGTATGATTAAAAATGAACCAGCATATCAAAAAGCTGTTGAAAAATTAAAACAGGATCAAGAATTTATTGCTAGCGAAAAAAAACGTTTTGAAGAAATGGGGTTAAATTCCGAACAAATTAAAATGGCAATACAACCTCTATTTTCATTCCATGAACAATTAAAAGCAGAAGTAGAGTATTACGAAAAAATAAAACGTGGTTCATTTAATCCGATATATAAATTCACTGATATCGGAAAAACCCTCATTGCATATAGAATATATTTAGGAATGACACAAGCTGAAGTAGCTAATAAGCTAGGAGTTAGTGAGTCTCAAGTGTCTAGAGATGAAAGACACGAATACTACGGAGCTACTACAGAGAAAATCGAAACAGTAATGGAATCAATGGGCATGAAAGCTACTATTCACATTGAGATTGATGGAAAAGTAGGAGCATAACAATAATGATGTACCGTTCTTCTTTTAAATCCACTTAACGTTTAGGAATTACGACGCGGCTCGTCTTATAAAAACGCTGCAGGACTGCAAATGGTATCCTCATCTAGAAACCATTTAACTAATATTTGTGAAGGTCATAACTGAAATTTTCCCCCAAAATGCAAAAAAGCCTTGAGTCTGTACAAATTTATGTACCTCAAGGCTTTCATCATTTATTTTCTCGAAATTCGAGGGTTTGACTGGTGGAGGCGAGGGGATTTGCACCCCTGTATCGAAGAGCCGCCACAAAAGCGTCTACGCGTGTATCCTTCAATTTAAATTTCGCCAGTCTTGACTCCTAAAGGCAAGGATTCATGTCAGGCTAGCTCGATAATCTTAGCTAACAACTCCGAGCATTGTTGTTAGAGCGTCCTACTGTTTGACACCCTGACCCTTCATCGTAGGTTCTGAAGGCAGGATGCTAGCGGCACTTAAGCAGCTAGAGCGTATTCGTTGTTTGCAATTATAAAGGTCCACCGTTTAACGAGACCAGGTGGAATCTCGACGCGCAACTCTTGCCACCACTTCTCCGAGCGAGTCTAGAACGCCCCCATATAAAAAGTGTACATTCATAGTATAACATATTTAATTTAAAAGCAAAGCTGAATATCTATGGTATATTTACTTTTTTATGGGAAACCACAATTTAGCGGTTAAAGTTAAATGGCAAACACCATCTTCGACAAAGACTGTCGCCTGAGTTGCACGCTGACTTTGCTTGGCAACTTAAAAAGCTTCCTAATAGCTTTTATTACGATCCCTCAGGGCCCGCTCAATATCACGTTTGCCTTCTCGTTCGGCGAGAACTTGTCGCTTGTCGTAATTTTTCTTCCCTTGCCCAACCGCCAATTCCACTTTCGCCAGACCTTGCTTTAAATAGATTTTAATTGGGATAAGAGTCAATCCTTGCAACTGAATTTTCCCGACTAATTTATTTATTTCAGCACGGTGCAGTAACAATTTGCGCGGCCGCAATGGATCATGATTATAACGGTTTCCCTGTTCGTAAGGGCTGATATGCATTTGATAGACCCAAACTTCGCCGTCGTTCAGACGGGCATAACTGTCTTTCAAATTGACCTTCCCATTACGGATAGATTTTATTTCTGTCCCAGTAAGGATGATACCAGCCTCAACTCTATCCTGAATAAAATAATCGTGGAAGGCTTTGCGATTTTCAGAGACGATTTTAATCCCCTCGTGAGGCATACTACCCCTCCTCTCACTTAGTACTCCAGTATAACATGAATATCCATTTTTAACCACACAGCAAATGTCTCAAGTTTTTACTAGGCCTTATAGCCTACGAGTTAATCACTCATAATAACTAGTTTATTTCTATCGCCCATTATAATTCACTAACGCGAGAATTTATCGGCGGTCTGCTCCGCAAGCAAGTGACTTTCGAGCATTCCATTCCCACAAACTCGGATCTTTATCCAAAAAGATATCCAAACTCATCAACACAAAAAGGGGCACCTCATTTGAAGTGCCCCTCATTGATTTGGCTTAATTAGCGGAAGAATGGAGCACTGATCAGGTTTTACTACTTAAGTAGCATACCTAGACCTAATGAACTCAGCAAAAATACACCCGCTAAAATGGCGGTGAGTTTCGCGAACAATTCATCCATACCTTTCTTCTTTCCAAACATAGACTCTCCAGCACCTGTAATGGCTCCCGATAAGCCAGCGCTCCTTCCAGACTGGAGCAATACAGCCGCAATAAGTCCTATAGAGCTAAGGACCAAAAGAACAACTAAAGCAATTACCAATTAACTCACCCCTCTAAGGCAACACTTAGTCACCTATAACTAAACCTTCTTATCATTGATCGTTTTTATTCTAGCACAAGCCTCGTCAAAACTCAAGAAGCTTCAGAGCTGCGGACCTACTTGGCTAATGCTTTCCTGCCGCGATAAACTGCGCTATCCCCAAGTTCCTCCTCTATTCGAAGGAGTTCGTTGTACTTGGCCACCCGTTCTGTCCGTGCCGGAGCCCCCGTTTTGATCATGCCAGCATTGACTGCAACAGCAACATGAGCCATAGTGACGTCTTCTGTCTCGCCTGAACGGTGAGAAATGACTGACGTATATCCTGCCCGCTTGGCCATTTCAATGCAATCTAAGGTTTCGGTTAAGGTGCCAATTTGGTTGAGCTTAATCAGGATCGAGTTGGCGCATTTCTCTTTAATTCCACGGGCCAAGCGCTCCGGGTTGGTCACAAATACATCGTCTCCAACGAGCTGAATACGATCTCCCAAGCGCTCGGTCAATTTGCCCCAGCCTTCCCAATCGTCTTCATGCAGTCCATCTTCTATAGAAACAATCGGATACCGTTTGATCAGTCCCTCATAGAAATCAATCATCTCGTCCGAGGTTTTCTTGACCCCTTCACCCGCTAAGTTATAGATGCCATTTTCGTATATTTCTGAGGCTGCCACATCAAGAGCTAAAGCCACGTCTTCTCCAGGAACATATCCTGCCCTTTTTATAGCATCGACAATGCAGAGTAACGCATCTTCGTTGGAGGCGAGGTTGGGCGCAAAACCGCCTTCATCCCCAACTGAGGTCGAAAGGTTTTTTTCTTTTAAAACAGCTTTCAGATTGTGGTACACTTCTGTCCCCATGCGCAAAGCCTCAGCGAAGTTCGACGCTCCGACTGGCATAACCATAAATTCTTGAATGTCCACATTGTTATCAGCATGACTACCACCATTTAAAATATTCATCATGGGTACTGGAAGTTCCTTAGCATTAACCCCGCCCAAATACTGATAGAGGGGCAACCCGAGCGATTCGGCAGCCGCTTTAGCGGTAGCCAAGGATACGCCCAGGATCGCATTCGCTCCCAGTTTACCCTTGTTTTCAGTTCCATCGAGTTCAATCAACATGCGGTCTAAGCCCGGTTGGTCGAATGGATTTAATCCCTCTACTTCGGGGGCAATTAACATGTTGACATTTTCAACTGCTTGCAATACCCCTTTCCCCATATAACGAGAAACATCTCCGTCTCTGAGTTCTACAGCTTCAAAAGCCCCTGTAGAAGCACCCGACGGAACTGCCGCACGACCTATGATCCCATCTGTAAGAACAACATCTACTTCTACCGTCGGATTTCCTCGAGAATCCAAAATCTCACGCGCATATACATCCGTTATAAAGCTCATTAATATTAACCTCCTTTATTTTATACGATTAATGATTTTCCGGTCATTTCCTCGGGTTTCGGAATATTGAGTAATTCCAGGATGGTGGGCGCGACGTCGCACAAAGCGCCGCCCTCATGCAACACCTTTCCTTTAAACTTAGCATTGATCAGAATAAAGGGTACCAAATTCGTGGAGTGGGCAGTCAGCGGCAGCTTCGTTTTTAAATCTATTTTGGCCTCAGCATTGCCATGATCCGCGGTAACGAGGAGGGTCCCTTCCATTTTCTGTAGCTCATCATAAATCTCGCCCAAACATTTGTCAATCGTTTCCACTGCTTGGATGGTTGCCTCAAACACACCAGTATGTCCGACCATATCCGGGTTGGCAAAGTTAAGAATGATCACATCATGTGTGTTTTTCTTTAATTGTTCGAGGAGCGTTTTGGTTAATTCCGGCGCGCTCATTTCGGGTTGAAGATTATAGGTCGCGACTTTAGGTGAAGGAATAAGGATTCGTTCCTCACCGGGATCAGGTTCTTCGATTCCACCGTTAAAAAAGAAAGTCACATGGGCATATTTTTCAGTTTCTGCAATCCGCAACTGTTTTAAACCCTGTTGCGAAAGAACTTCTCCCAATGTGTTTTTCAGGTTTTGTTGTGGGAACGCAATCGGTGCGCAGATATTGTTCTCATACTGAGTCATACAGACAAAGTGGACTCGAGGGTGAATGGGGCAGTCGAACCCTCTGAAATCTTCGTCAGCAAAGGCATGGGCCATTTCTCGTGCCCGATCTGAGCGAAAGTTAAAGAAGAGCACACTGTCCCCCTCTTGAATAGAGCCCACCGGCTTTCCGTCCTCATCGACAATCACCGTTGGCAACACAAATTCATCCGTCACACGCACATCATAAGAACTCTCCAGCGCCGCTAAGGCACTGGGCGCGTATTTCCCTTCGCCTAAAACCAAGGCCTGATAGCCCTTTTCTAGGCGCTCCCAGCGATGATCTCGATCCATCACGTAGTAACGGCCACTCACAGAGGCAATCTTGCCAATCCCTTGCTCCTTGATTTTTTGTTCCAATTGGATGATATAAAGTTTAGCACTCTGCGGCAAGACGTCACGACCATCAAGAATGACGTGGACATACACTTCTGCTAATCCATGTTTCTTGGCCATCTCCAGAAGGGCAAACAAGTGAGCAATATGGGAATGGACTCCTCCGTCAGAGAGTAATCCCAAAAAATGGAATGCTTTATTTTGGGTGTGAGCATTTTCCATCGCTTCGATCAAAACAGGATTCTCAAATAAAGTTCCATCCTTAATCGCTTTATCGATTCGAGTCAATTCCTGGTAAACCACCCGCCCAGCACCCATATTTAGGTGCCCGACTTCAGAGTTGCCCATTTGACCGGCTGGTAAGCCTACGGCCTCTCCCGATGCCTTGAGAAAGGTATGTGGGTAGGTTTTTTCCAAGCGCCTAAAATTCGGCAAATTTGCTTGGGCTATAGCGTTTCCTTCGGTAGCATCACGATGACCCCAGCCATCTAAAATCATTAGGAGCAGTGGTTTTCTCCCCATGACTATATTCCTACTACGCGCGCAACAACTGCTGCGGCGTTATGGACAAGTTTAGCAAAACTTAGGGGGTCCAAACTTGCTCCACCGACTAGTGCGCCGTCAACATCTGGTTCGTTCAAAAGCTCCGCAATATTTTCCGCCTTGACGCTTCCGCCGTACAGAATGGGCACTTTCTCCGCGTTAAGCCCCATAAGATCAGTCAGTGTATTACGTATTGCCGCGCACATTTCTTGGGCGTCTTTGCTTGAGGCAGTTTTCCCAGTACCGATCGCCCAGATGGGTTCGTAAGCAATAACCATTCTGCTTAATTCCTCTGTCGATAGGCTGGAAAGAGCAAGAGTGACTTGACCTTGAACCCGCTCTGCTGCCTTTCCTTCTTCGCGAACGTTCAGATTTTCCCCCACACAAAGGATCGGTGTCAATCCCGCAGCTAACGCTTTCTTCACCTTCTTGGCGATCTCTTGATCCGTTTCTCCAAACAGTTCTCGCCGTTCAGAGTGGCCAAGAATAACATAAGTGCAGGCGACATCGAGCAGCATCTGAGCAGATATTTCTCCAGTGTAAGCACCTTGATCTGCCCAAGACATGTTTTGGGCACCCAAGTGCACAACACTTTCTTCCAGTTCATTTTTCAGGGGATAAAGCGCTGTAAAGGGAGCACAGAGAATAATGTCAAGTTCCGTGACATCCTTAACCTCTTCTAAGAAACTCACTGCATAATTCTCTGCTTCACTGACGGTTTTAAACATTTTCCAGTTGCCGGCGATGACCGGCCGTCGTTTTGCCACTTAATTATTCCTCCAATTCCCCAATTCCCCACCTAAATACCGAGAACCATAATTCACTACTTATCCTGAAGCGCGGCTACACCAGGCAACACTTTTCCTTCCAGAAACTCCAGTGAAGCGCCGCCCCCTGTTGAAATATGTGTCATGCGGTCTGCAACTCCCATTTTCTCCACGGCTGCCACAGAATCCCCGCCACCAACAATCGTGATCCCCCCACAGGAGGCAACCGCTTGGGCAATTCGTTCGGTTCCTTTAGCGAAGGCGTCCATTTCAAAGACACCCATTGGACCGTTCCAAATCACCGTCCGAGCCGTTGAAATTAAAGCTTCAAACTTCTCTGCACTTGCCGAACCTATATCTAAAACCATTTCATCCTCTTGAATTTCAGCCACACTCACCGTACGGTGAGGAGCATCGGCTGCGAAGGCTTTGGCCACCACCACATCGATCGGTAATTCTAATTCGACACCCTTTGCTTTGGCTTTCTCGATAAGTTGCTTTGCCAATTCTATTTTTTCCTCTTCAAGAAGGGATTTTCCCACATTAAATCCTTGAGCTTTTAGGAAGGTATTCGCCATCCCTCCGCCAATGATCAAGGCATTAACTTTATCTAGGAGATTCTCAATCACGCCAATCTTATCGCTCACCTTGGCACCGCCGATAATGGCCACAAAGGGGCGTTCCGGCCTTTCCAGAGCGTTGCCCATGAATTCAACTTCTTTTTGCATCAGCAGCCCTGCAAAGGCAGGTATATAGTGAGTAACCCCTTCAGTGGACGCGTGGGCGCGGTGAGCAGTTCCAAACGCATCGTTGACGAATAGTTCGGCGAGCGTTGCCAAATTCCGAGCGAACGTCGGATCATTTTTCTCTTCTTCCGCGTGGAAACGAACATTTTCCAGTAATAGAACCTGCCCGTCTTGCAGCTTACTTACTGCTTGCACGACTATATCCCCGATGCAGTCCCCAGCGAGTTGCACATCCTGCCCCAACAACTCACTTAAACGCTTAACCACCGGTGCTAAGGAATACTTTGGATTGACTTTCCCTTTAGGGCGCCCCAGGTGGGAAGCAAGGATGATGCGGGCTCCCTGTTGGACGAGATATTGAATCGTGGGAAGGGAGGCTCGTATGCGTGTATCATCTGTAATCTGACCCTGCTCATCCAAGGGGACATTAAAATCCACCCGGACAAGCACTCGTTTTCCTCGTACCTCCACATCTTTAACACTTTTTTTATTCATTCAAAAATCCCCTTTCACTTTCAGCCAAGGGTTCAAGATCCAACTATTGGCATTATGACACCAAAAAGATACCTTAGTATGCCGAGAAAAGAAACTTCCTACTCTCCAAATTCACAATTGTCCAACATTAGAATTGCCAGCGTTTAAACGCTCCAGCAAATAATGTCAGTATTCACTACTTCTTCATTAAGTTCAAATTTCCTGCCAGACAAGACAGGTTCCAGCTTATATTACAAAATACTTACCGTTCGTCCATCATTAGACGATACGCTTTGGCCAAAATGCGCACAGGATGCTCCGTAGAAAGACCCGTACCGTGCTGAATTTGCACTTTACACGCGCCACATTCCGTTGTCATGCCCTGGTAATCCCCTCGTCCTGCCCCCACAGTGATCGCTTCAAAGAGAGTTCGCCCGATTTTCATCGCTTTATCATATTTTTCGGCCTTAAAGCCGTAACTTCCCGCTAAGCCACAACAACCAGCATCGAGATTACGGATTTTCACTCCAGGAATCAACCTCAAAATGCGCAGCGCTGGTATTCCGATCCCCTGAGCCTTCAAGTGACAGGGGGGATGGTAACCGTATGACGCCTTAACTTCCTGAAAGTCAAGAGGCAATTCCCCTCTTTCATAAAGTTGCCACAGGAATTCGAATAAATCATACGACTGAGCTCCGACGAGCAGAGCCGATGTGGTCTGCAACCTTGGATAATCTTCTTTCAGCATCAAGCCACAGCTTGTACAGGATGTGATAATCGGCGTTCCTGCTTCCAGATAGGGTCGCATTAATTCCAAGTTATAAAGTCCGTTCTTATGGGCCTTTTCAAACTGGCCATTCGCTTCTAAAGGTAAGCCACAGCAGTGAAAATTAGGCACTATAGTTTTATACCCAATATGCTCTAAAACCTTGATCATGATCCGTCCTGTATCCGCTTCGTTATATCTCGTAAAACAACCTGGGAAATACACAACCTGCTTGCATGCACTTGTTCCAATTCTTGAACCCTTGTCCACCTGTACCTCCAGAGATTTTCCATAGAGGGGTAACGAAGCACTCTCATTAATCGCCAACGCTTTATCCAGCACTAAGCGCATAAATTTGATCTTTAAGACGTGGTTCATCATAGTCGGGCATATGACCCCCAGCTTACCAAGATATTCCGCTCGACCCAAAACATATCCTCTCAGTCGCAATTTCAAGCTCAGTGTATTTTGGTGCGACGCTTTGCTGGCAGCTCTCCGGGCTTCGAGAATCATCCTCGTTATTTTGACACCGGATGGACACGTCATTTCACACGTCTTACAATTTGAACAATCATCCAAAGCTGTTTCCCCTTGAATTATCTGACCCATTCGAAAACGTTCCCTATCCGGACCTAGCCCTTTTGGACCTATAAAATGCGGGTTAACTTTGGCCACCGGACACTGAGCAGTACAGACATTACATTTTTGACAGGCATCCAATCGAGCTGCCAATTCATCTCTTGAATCCACAGTCAAAGATCCCCCTTTCCTTCCATAAAATGCTCCGTCCCCTATATTAATTCCGCTGCAGCGTAACCGGATGTGACCGATACCCCTCCACCGCACCTTTGGGTCCAAGGGTCCCAATGGGCAAGCATTCTGCCCACGACATGGACGTTATCCCAGATAACTTGTCCGCACACAGGATCGAGGGGACGCATTAAAGCATCCGTTTCTACTCCGATCTGGGCGAACGGCTGAGGAGCAAAGAACTGAGGCTCACTCCACTTTTCCGGTACAAAGAGGGGCAGATCAAAGACCTCTTCCCGTATTGATTTTCTTGCCATGCCTACTTTAATTCCCCCACCTAGGAACCCTCCTGTCGCTAAGATGAACTTCTTGCTTTTCAAATGCAACGGTTTACCCATACTGTTCACCACAAGTTCTTGACACACCTTCGTCTGACTTCCGGACCTTGCCTTCCCGTTTATCGCTGCCGCACGTGCCCCCATCATCAGTTCGCCGCCTAAATCGGTAAACATATGCTTTAGATATTCCGCGAAATAGCGGCCATGCGGACTGGGGACAAAGGAACTCATTTCCAGGATCGGCAGAGAAAATTCGTTCTTATAAGGCTTGGAGCGAGAAGAATCAAAGTACTCTCTTACCAGACTGGGCAGAACCACGACAAGCTTATTGGACGACCTGCCCGCCTCCCGATATTCTCTTTTGAGCTGATCAATTTCGAGGGTGAGAGCTCTTTGACCCTCTTCCGACCTCCAGATACTCGCATAATCGATGCTGGTCACACTCTTACCCAGTTGGGTCCATTCCGAAAGCGTACCCACTTTCATCCTCTTCTCATTTACCTGCCAACCCGGGAATTCTCGAGCCATGTTAGCTGCCACAATCTTTGGAAAGAAATCTTTCAATCCTTCAGGAACTAAAATTACGAACTCGCCTTGCTCCTGTTGATCCGGAAGAACCATACTGCGCGGCATAAGATCTCCTTGACGTACAGTACCTAAGACAGTGAAGGCAAACTGTGGCGTGTCCTTCATGACATACTCTGGACAGATCTCTTGGACAAAGCGTTGACCCTGAGTTATTTCCTGTGCCTTAAATAGGGTATAAGGGTGTTTTGGTAAATGACGCAAACGCACGACATCCCCATAGTCAAAAATCCCCGAGAAATAAAAGAGCGTTCCGACACCTTCTGTGACTAAAAGCACCTTTTTGTCCCGTTGGGCGGCTCGAATTCCTGCTATCCAACCAGCTAAACCGCCCCCTACCACTACGGCATCCCACATCTCGTTCATTCCACACTTTCTTCAGCTTTGAAACCCAGAACATTCAAAAACAACGCTCGTGCTAATTCACTCTCCCGAAGTTGCTCGCCCCAAAGAACTGGGGTTATGCCGCGCCAACGTTCACCTAAGAGGATTTGATATTCTTTTACCGTTCTCTCCCAACCGCCGAACGCTTCCTGAAGCAGGGGAGTCGCTCGATAGGTACAATAAGCGCCTTGACACGTCCCCATTCCCAGCCGGGTCTGACGACGAAGATCGTCCAGCGAGTGGACTGCGGGATCTTGCAAGGCATGCAGGACTTCAGCTTGAGTGACCATTTCACATTCACAGACAAATTGTCCCAGCAGTGGTTGACGAGCTATAGCCTCAACGACGGACCCGGCTTGTTCATTTAAACGTTCCATCATCTTGTCCGCAGCCGCTGCTCCTAATAATTGGCGGGCCTTATCCCAAACTGCTGTTGCTAGTTCATTTTGTAAGGGTTCTTCAGCAGTACGACATTCCGTAGGCACCTCTAATTTACCAGCCACCCAATCGGTAACTTTCTCTGCCATCATGCGATACGTGGTTAATTTGCCACCCACAATACTAACGAGCCCACGAACCCCGTCTTTTTGTTCATGATCTATAAGAGCAAAATTTCGGCTAACCCCTCGTCCTTCATGGTCCAAGGCGTCGACGCTTTCATATAAGGGACGAATACCGGCGAAGGCTCTAATAATACGATATTGTTCAATCTCCTCCACCAAGTTTTGGCCCAAACCGATCAAATACGTTACATCTTGTTCATCAACCTGATGATCATCCGCCAATTCTACCGTATGTGAAGTCGTCCCAAAAATAGTCACGGTTTCATGCGGCACAAATATATCCCCATCGCCCGGTTTCCGCAAACGGTTAATCACTCGCTTAAACATTCGCTGATTAAACACTAATAGAGAACCCTTATCTTTTTGAATCTGCACGTCAAAACCAGACATCGACGCAATCTCAGACGACCAAGGCCCTGCTGCATTCACCACGATTTTACTATGTACTTGTATCATTTCACCAGTGATGAGATCTTTGGCGTAGACTCCTAGCACTTGCCGATTTTCTAACCAAAGCGATTGGACTTTACAGTACGTTTGATAATTTCCTCCGTATTTTTGAGCAGATTTCAGGTTAGCCCAAAGCAATTTAAAACCATCCACAGTAGCATCCGGTACTTCGAAAACTCGGGTTGCCTGTCGTGTCAACAAGGGTTCGAGCCGAAAAGCCGCTTCCAGGGGAACCTCCTTAATGGGTATACCCGCTTGTGCACACCCCTTGATCCACAACTGTAGATAGTTCGGATCATCCTCCTTTAAATAAACAAACCAACCCGATGTCTCTTCAATGCAATGAGGTGCAATCTTTTTCAAAATCTTATTTTCCTCTATACACTCTTGCGCTGCTTTACCATCTTTGACCACGTAACGCCCACCGCTATGTAAAAGGCCGTGAAAGCGGGAGCTTGTCCCATGAGCCAAATCTCCTTGTTCTAACAAGAGCGCTGGTATTCCACGCAGACTGAGGTCTCTCAATATGCCGACCCCTGTCGCTCCCCCTCCAATTACCACAACCTGGGTATCAATCTGACGCACCTGCCCTACCTCCTTGCCCGAAATGGAGAACCACCAAAGAAAACCGTTGTTTTGCAATGGCCTCTTTGGTGGCTTCACTTAAGCATTTCCTAGATACTTTAATTGCTTCTCTAGGAGTCAATCTTCTTCCCAATCTTTGCTCCGTTCAACAGCCTTCAACCAGCCCTGATAAAGTTTTGCTCTCTTCTCTTCGGGCATCTCGGGTTCAAAACGCCGATCGAGCAGCCAACGGCTTGCCAATTCTTCTTTACTCGCCCAAAAACCGACTGCTAAGCCAGCTAAATAGGCAGCGCCCAACGCTGTGGTCTCAACGATTTCAGGCCGGTCAACTCGAGTTCCCAAAATATCCGCTTGGAACTGCATAAGCAAATTATTGGCTACCGCGCCTCCGTCAACTTTAAGCGACTTTAACATGATTCCCGAATCGGCCTCCATCGAACCTAAAACATCTTTGGTTTGATAGGCTAAAGAATCCAACGCCGCCCGAATAATATGAGATTTCGTCGTTCCTCGTGTCAGACCAAAAATCCCGCCCCTAGCGCGCATATCCCAATAAGGAGCACCTAAACCAACAAAAGCTGGCACAAAATATACCCCATCGGTATCTTTAACCTTTTTAGCAAAATACTCGGCATCTGCTGCAACATCAATCATTTTCAAACCATCACGCAACCACTGAATTACTGCACCCGCAATAAAAATACTACCTTCTAAAGCATATTCTACCTTACCTTCGATGCCCCAGGCAATGGTGGTCAACAAACCGTGTTTCGAGGTGTGTATTTTGCTGCCCGTATTCATGAGCATAAAGCAACCTGTGCCATAGGTGTTTTTAGCATCCCCTGGCGCGTAACACGCTTGACCAAACAAAGCTGCTTGCTGATCACCGGCCACACCGGCGAGCGGAACCTCAAAACCAAAGAACACCCCTGCCTCTGTGTTACCATAAACTTCGCTAGAATTGTGTACCTCGGGCAACATTCCTTGTGGTACGTCAAGCATCTTCAGCAATTCTTCATCCCAAC
The DNA here is from genome assembly GCA_900290375.1 of Candidatus Desulfosporosinus infrequens. Taxonomy (GTDB): domain Bacteria; phylum Bacillota; class Desulfitobacteriia; order Desulfitobacteriales; family Desulfitobacteriaceae; genus Desulfosporosinus; species Desulfosporosinus infrequens. The sequence continues at coordinate 20,914 of OMOF01000778.1, read as the reverse complement.
GTAATTCACGAATGTTGAACATCATAGTCCGAGAGGCATTTGAATAGTCAGTAACATGTACTTTTCCACCTGTAAGCTTCCAAATCAGCCAGCTATCCATCGTTCCGAACAACAAATCTCCGTTTTCTGCTTTGGCACGGGCCCCTTCAACATTGTCTAAAATCCATTTCAATTTCGTTCCAGAAAAATAGGCATCCACCACAAGCCCGGTCTTTTCCCGAACCATTTCTTCATATCCTTGAGCCTTTAAGTCATCGCAAATATCTGTTGTCCTCCGACACTGCCACACAATCGCATTATACACTGGTTTACCAGTATTTTGATCCCAAACAACTGTGGTCTCGCGTTGATTGGTAATACCTATCGAAGCAATTTCATCAACTATAATGCCTGTTTTCGCAATGAGCTCTGCAATCACTCCATACTGTATACTCCAAATTTCCTCCGCATTATGCTCAACCCAACCCGCCTGGGGGTAAATCTGAGTAAACTCCTTTTGAGCCACCCCCATAATCTTACTTTCTTGGTCAAAAAGGATGGCTCGACAACTGGTGGTACCTTGGTCAAGGGCCATAATGTACTTCTTTATGAAAATCCCTCCTTAACCGAAACTTTAGTTATTTCAATTCAATTAGACTACAATCTCATCATCATGTACACTATAGCACCAAAATTCCGCCTAACAAAAAAGCCGCTGAAAGAACCGCAAACAACGTTTCCACCAGTGGCTTCTATACTTATCGATCTTAAGTTTCACCGGTCCCAGCCTGGCGTCTTCTCGCGGTGCCCAGCTAATAGCGCTTCCTGAGGGCCGTCGCCCCAATCCCCATCTCATCGCGATACTTAGCAACTGTACGCCTGGAAATCCCCATATCTTGAGCCTTGAGAAAATCAGCTAGCTTTTGATCTGAATAAGGGCTTTTAGGATCTTCCGACGTGATAATATCGCGCAGGGCTCGTTTGATCTCCTCAGTCGTTATACTAGAATCGTTATTAGGGCCTCGTCCCATGCTATTAGCAAAGAAGAATTTAAATTCAAAAATACCCCGGGGTGTTTGAACATATTTATTGGATGTCGCCCTACTGACAGTCGACTCATGAACACCAACTTCCTCGGCAATATCCCTCAACGTAAGTGGTCTTAAATAACGAATTCCATACCGAAAAAATTCTGTTTGCCACTTCACGATGGCATTAGCTACTTTGTAAAGAGTTAGACGCCGCTGCTCAATACTGCGAATGAGCCAGGCCGCTGCGTTCAGTTTTTGTTCAACAAATTTGCGAGTGTCTGTACCCTCCTCATGGCTGAGGACCTCACGGTAAGCCTTGTTTATCCCTAAGCGAGGTACTGTGAGATCATTAACCAAAATAATAAACTCTCCACCGATTTCTTCAATCACTACATCTGGGACAACATAGCGCACCTCTCCTAGACTGGAAAATCTAAGGCCAGGTTTAGGATCTAGTTTCCGTATCAAATCAGCCATTTCCTGAACCTTATTGATAGGGATTTTTAAAACATGGGCAATTCGTTGCAGACGTCCTGCCGCCAAATCTTCAAGATGTTTTATGAATTCTGGTAATTCAGGAGGATAATCAGCGAGGAGCGGTAACTGTAAGCGTAGACATTCCTCTAAATCTCGCGCCCCCACCCCCAACGGGTCTAGGGTTTGTACTAGGGCTAACGCTTTTTCGGCAGTTTCTAGGGAGACATTCGTTTCACGAGCAATATCTTGTAACGACAAGGTAAGCCAACCACTGTCATTCAAATTTCCAACAATATACTCCGCCACGGATAAAGAAACGGAGACTTTTTGGAGATGGAGTTGTTCAAGTAAATGCTCCAGGAGCGTAGGCGCTGAAGCTATAAAAGGCTCAAACCGTTGTTTATCCTCTACAACCACCCGTTCTTGACGAACATGATGTTCATCCTGATCATGGAAATAATCCTGCCAGTCCACGTCCCATTTTTCTTCGGCTCGACTTCCCTCAACCGCTGAAGCCTCTGCCTCTCCTTTACTGCCCATTATTTCTTCTTGAGTTTCCAGCAAGGGATTATCCATAAGCTGATCCTCAACGTACGCGGTAAGGTCAAGTGCGGACAACTGTAAAATAGTAATTGCTTGGCGTAATTCTGGAGTCATAATTAGTTTTTGGGTTTGCTCTATACTTAATCCATACCCTAACCGCACCCTATTCCCCCCCAAATCCTCGGTTTTACAGAGGTTATATTCCGTAGGGGCAATTTCATGAATTGCCCCTCCTATTTTCCGTCCTTTTGGTTCCTGATTCGTTCCGCCATATCATCGATTTTTCGCATCCGATGATTGACTCCCGATTTACCGACTTTAGGTCGTAGCATTTCTCCAAGTTCTTTCAAACTAGCATCAGTATATTCCAGGCGAAGCTCAGCCATGTCTCTAAGTGCGGTCGGCAAAGACTGTAATCCAACTGTATCCTCAAGAAATTGAATGTTCTCCAACTGGCGCACTGCAGCGTCGACAATTTTATCGAGATTTGCAGTCTCACAATTGACCAAACGATTCACCTGATTTCGAACATCTTTGAGCACCCGAACGTTTTCAAATTCCAAAAGGGCATGATGGGCTCCTATGAAGCCGATGAACTCGACAATGTGTTCACTCTCTTTGATATATACTACATACCAATGCTTGCGCATGCTAACTTTGGCCCCTAATTTAAAACGATTAACCAACTGACATAACGCTTTGGCGTGTTGCGCTTCATTACTGACAATTTCAAGGTGGTATTCGCCTTCAGGATTATTGATCGAGCCTCCAGCCAAAAAGGCCCCTCGCAAATAGGCTTTTTGATCACAGCGTTTTTTAATAAGGTTGGGGGCGATGCCAAGGTGAATTTGTCCCGTTTCATCAACCAGGCCTAAATTTTGTAAATCTTCTATCCCCTTGAGGTAGATTCTGACCATATAGGAATTATTTTTACGGAGCCTAAGTTTACGTCGTACGACAATATCCACCGGACGCTTGAGCAACTCCTTAGCCAAGCGAAAAATCTTACGTGCTACCGGAGCACTTTCCGTAATTACATTCAACGCGTACTGTTGATTGGCACTAATTTGGAGTGTTCCGTCCATGCGGACTAAAGCTGCCAGTTCCGCTAACTCACAACAAGATTTCTGACCGCTTAAGCGGGCCAGTTCTTCTTTGGTGACTGCACTAAAGGACAATTTAACCAACCCCTTAATCGAGCCTCGAGGCACGAGGCATGAGGTTCGAACGGAGATCTTTAAGATGTTCGATATCGAACATCACCATTCGCGCCTCGCGCCTCGCACTTCGTGCCTCGCGTATCGTGCCTCGCTATTGGCGGAGCTTCTGGGTAAGCAAATATGCATCGACTAAAGCTATTCGCTCTCCCATGGGTTTTAACCGAAAAAGCAGACGAATCAGTTCCTTTGCTAACCGATCCGAATCGTGGCGGACGACATCTCCTTCTTGCACCAAATGCGCCTCAAAATACTTAGCTCCCAGATGTTCGACCTCTTTGGGATCAGTAAGCACCGGAATGGCTTCTTCCTTGACATACCGCTTTAAACTAGGGGCCGTTACTTCTCCCTTATTGGCCAGCACCGCATCAACAAAATTTGGACCGCAATGATCCAGTATCGCTTTAAGGTGGTCCGACACCCGGTAACCGTCCGTCTCCCCTTTTTCCGTCATGACATTACACACATAGACGCAAGGGGCATCCACTGCTCGAATTTTGTCTCTGAGACCTTCAACCAACAAATTAGGGAGCACACTCGTATAGAGACTTCCTGGACCTAGAACAATAAGATCTGCCTCCTCAAGTGCCTGCAAGGCTTCAGGTAACGGATGAGTATTGCTGGGTTCAAGGTAAACTCGGTGAATCTTTCCCTCGGTAACCCGAACCGCTGTTTCTCCCTCTACACGAGTCCCATCCTCTAAGTCCGCCATAAGCACAACTTGTTCCAGCGTAGAAGGAAATACCTTTCCGCGTATGGCAAAAACCTTACTGATCTTTTCAATCCCCTTTTGAAAATCCCCAAACGTATCGGTTAGCCCTGCCAGAAGCAGGTTTCCTAAACTATGCCCCTTAAGAGTTCCGCCCTCAAAACGATAAGAGAAGAGAGTGTCCATAATTTCCTCAGTATCAGCCAAGGCTACTAGGCAATTGCGCACATCCCCCGGTGGTTGAATACCCATTTCGAGGCGCAATTTTCCCGAACTCCCGCCATCATCCGCAACCGTAACAATCGCTGTGAGGTTACAACTATACTGCTTAAGCCCACGCAGCAGGGCCGAGAGCCCAGTTCCCCCACCAACTACGACAATTTTTGGTCCTCTGCGTAAATGGTGGCGGGCATAAATTACATCCACTATTCTCCCTTCGTTATCTGGAAGTACGGCCGAAATAATAGAATATAGCATGCGTTTAAAACCTATGATGATGGCAAAAATACCCATAACAATGATGGTGACACCAACCGGCACAGCAGTGTGTGGTGTACTACCCGTTACTCGATAGATAACCTCACGGAACTGTAACTCAGCATAGCCGAGTGCCACGCCATCATTCATGACTGAAAATCCTGTTGCAAAGAGGAAGATTCCCAGAACCGCAAGGATGAACCACCTTTTTACCCTCAGATTAGGATAAAGCCACTTCAGATTTCGTGAGAAACCCTCACTCATTTTAGGTTTCATCGCGCTGTTCCATGTTTTTGATTTTTCGCGGCATCCCTATGTTTAACACTGATAGCATAATGAAGGTCTGTCAAAAATTGTCCAACCCGTTCTGCGATGGCCACCGAGCGATGTTGTCCACCTGTACATCCAATCCCTATGACTAGATGGGTTTTACCCTCTTTAACATAATTAGGCAGGATGTATTCAAGTAAGGCCAAGTACTTTTCCATAAACTCCTGAGCCATCGGATTACCAAAGACATAATCCTGAACTAATGCGTGCTCGCCAGTCAATGGCCGTAAAGCTTCAACGTAAAACGGGTTTGGCAAAAACCGCACATCCATGACTAGGTCCGCATCCATAGGAATCCCATATTTAAAGCCAAAGGAAATTACAGAAACAGCCATTTGTTCGAGGCCCTGCACTTTACCAAACAACTCTGCCACTTGACTGCGGAGTTGTTGAGAGGTTAAGTCCGTTGTATCGATAATATTGTCAGCCCGGATTCTTAGCTCCTCCAGCTGCTGGCGTTCGGCTTGAATCCCATCCAAAACTCGCCCATGAGGGGAAAGAGGGTGCCGACGTCGGGATTCTTTGTAACGGCGAATCAACGTTTCGTCCGATGCATCTAGAAAGAGGACGCGGAGATGAAAACCTTCCTTCTCTAAATTACTTAAGGCTTCGCTCAGTGAAGAAAAAAATTCCCCGCCGCGCAAATCGCAAACTATCGCAGCTTTGGAGACCTTTCCTCGGGACTGGGCACAAAGTTCCGCGAATTTCACAAGAAAGGTGGGCGGCAAATTGTCGACACAAAAAAACCCTTGATCCTCAAGGCTTTGCATAGCCTGAGTTCTTCCTGCACCCGATAAACCGGTGATGACCACTAACTCTAATCCTTTTTTATCCATCCCTTTCACCCCCTACACTGATTTACAATTAAGGCTGCCCCTTTGCTAATAAAGCGCTCCCAGCTTTCCCCTGAGCACTTGACAGTGCATCCTGAGGCGAGACGTTTCCTGTCAGAACGTTGCTCCATGCCTCATCTTGTAGAGGAATTAGCTTCCACTCGGGGGCATCCCCTTCTATAGACCATGCTTTAGTCAGAACACTATTTGCTTGTGGAAAGACCCCTTTCTGGGCCTCCGGAAGACGATAATATCCCATATTGGCAGGAAGAAGGCTTCCGGCTTGCATCAGCTCCCCTTCCACTCCTGGCGTGAGTAATGCTTTTTCAACGGTTTGAATCGCCGGCCTCATCTCGTCATTTGTCCCAACCTCGGCATTGGCGATTCCTAGTGTCGCGCCTACCAGCGCTTGTCCTTGCCCGTTCACTAATGCGGCTAGCGGTATGCTTCCCCAAGGCACATTTTGTTGAGTTAAGAGCTTTGCTTGACTCGCCCCCGCGATCATATAGGGCGTTTGCCCACTTGCAAAGTCAGTTAGGGCATTCGGGTCGATACGAAGGACTTTGGAACTCTGCCAAGTCCAGAGTTGTTGAAGAAACGCAACATTGTTGGGATCATCCATAACTGGTTTCCCTGCCTTGATCAGTTGTCCACCTTGCCCATTCCACCATGTGGATAGTGTGGCAGTATCCGAGGATATGACGGAAATTCCCCCTTTAGCTGCAAAAAGATCTGCTAAATTGGCCGGGACGCTCGCTGTATCCGTTCTAAAATAAAGCAAAGGAACATCTGTCAACCAAGGAAGAGCATACCCCACCCCCCCAAATCGGAACCCAGCCGATGTTGCTGGAAATGCATCCTGATCAACGTAGGCTGTTGGTGCCAGGGCCCCCTGCCCGTAAAGTTGGTGGAGAATATTACTAGCTGCAATAAATATCTCCGGACCTTCCCCTCCTGCTTCCGCTTGGTAGGAATAAGCCACAAAGTTTTGTTCCGGCACATATTTGAGTTTAATGATCACCTCGGGCTGTTTCTTTGTGATTGTTTGAATTTGCGCCTGTAAAGTGTCTGCCTCTGCCCCTTGCAGAGAATGCCAGATTTCCACCACCGCAGGGGCAGGTCCACCGGGTTGTCCCGCCTGCGGTGTTCGTGTACACCCTGTAACAAGTATAAATATCAAAAGGCAAAACCAGCAAGTTGTAGTTTTACATAGAAAATCTCGGGAAGTCATTGCACTGCACTCCTAAATCGTTGTTCGTTGTTCATAGTTTGAATATCGAGTGTGCGCCTGGATAAGTTGGCTATTCTCCCGAAGGAGTATACCCTCCTTCGGGAGCATTTCCTGGATATTTGTAGGCTTTCACGTTCCCCTGTTGATAGTGAAAAAGATACCAGCATGGCCTGTCGGCTTTACAACCCTCTAATACATCGGAGGTGAAATAGGCGACTGCCGTGTTGCGGTTCCACTGACGTCGGTCCGTTACTTTAAACTTTGGAATCACATTTTCCCAATAACCATCGCGACGAATAGTTTCCTGTTTGGTTTTCCATTGATCTGCTTTTTTCTCGACCTCCGAGCTAACCTCAAGCCAGTTAGGGACGCTGTCGGGACGCTCCCACAAGTAATAATCAAAACGCAAGGCGTCGCGAAGTTCCTCCCACCAAGCAACCTCGTGATGCGAGGCACAAGGCTCGAGGCTCGAGACTCGATTTTCCTCAATGAATTCCCACAATTTTTCAAATAGGGCCTTGCCTGGCCATTGTCGCTGAAACCAACCTCTTTGGTGCCAAAATTCAGCAAACTCATGGTAAAAATCAAACGGCGATACAAAGAATTTAAGAACTCCTCCTAAGGTGTGCGCAAACTTCCCTGAGTTATAGTATTTATCAAGTAAGTTTTCCATGCGTTGTAATTGAAGTATTTCTCCATGGGATAAGACCGGAGTTGCCAAAATCGTATAGGGTGGATCTGGGGTGAACACGAGGGCATAACGGTTGCTTTGCAAACGAAGCCCAGAACCTTTAAGTACTTTTAAAAACCCAAGTTGGAGCATATCCGGTTTTATTGAGTAGACATTGTTAAATGAGGTCCTAAAATTTTGCCAGTTTTCCTCTGGTAACCCAGCGATCAGATCAAGGTGAAGGGGTATGCCGAGGGACTTCATTTCAGGCACGTATTTTTTCCACTCCTCAAAGTTTTGAGGGCGCGAAACAATTTTAAGTGTCGGTAGGTGTGTAGACTGAACCCCAATTTCCAATTGAATTAAACCACGTGGATAATTTTTGAAATAGTCTATCCATTCTTCATCCAATAGGTCCCCTGCCATTTCGCAATGGACGCGAATCCGCTGAGCATCCGAAAGGCACTGACTTTCTTCCCGTACAATATTCAAAATTTCTAGGGCGTGACGCTTATTAGCATTAAATGTTCGGTCCACAAATTTTACAATGCGGGCACCGTTTTCCAGTAAGTGACGAAACGTCCTCCGAAACTGCTCTGGCTCTAAAAATCGAACCCCCTTAAACGTGGAGGACAAGCAATATTGACAGTTAAACGGGCATCCCCTAGTTGTTTCAACATAGACAAGTCGGCCTGTGAAGTCCTCCTTCTCTGTATAAGGAAGTGGCAGATCGTTCAAATCAAGGGCTACCAGTCGAGGAGGGTTGACAACAATTTTTCCATTCTCTGTCCAAGCTATACCGGCCACGTCAGATAAATCATGATCGTTTTGCCAGGTAGTGAGCAGCTCTAGAAATGTTTTTTCCCCTTCACCAATCACAAGGGCATCCACCTCCGGATGCTCAAGAAGAAATTCCTCAGCCTCAAAGGATACTTCTGGGCCCCCGATAACAAACCGTACATCTGGACAGACTGGATGAAGCTGCCTGATCACCGCTATTATTTCTTTGAGATTCCAAATATAACACGAAAAGCCAATGACATCGGCCTTGGCTTCATAGATTTCGCCAGCAATTCGATCTAGGTGTTCGTTAATGCTAAATTCCCGAAGCAAAACGTCCGGAAAAGCTGAGCGAACCTCTTCTCGCAAATAGCGAAGGGCTAGATTCATATGTACATATTTTGCATTGAGGGCCACTAATAGAACACGCAAACCTGCCACTCCCCTTTGCCTTAAGTATAGCGTTTTCGACCCTTTATTGCAATTCTTGTGCCAGTTCGCACGAGCGTTACCGAAAAGATAAGTAGTCTCAAACATTGTTTTAGGCAGTCACTCTTTCTCTTTAAGAAAAGCAAAACCGGCCAGTATAATTGTTCCTATAAGTAAGGTTAGCCCTGATAACAGGTAAACTTTTCCCACTCCGATTTGAGTGGCACCATAGGATAGTATACCAACAGATCCCATAAATGCCACGCGAGTTAAAGCAAAGCGGGCACTAAAGACCCTTCCCCGCATAGGGGCTGCTGTTTCTTCCTGAAAGATGCTCTGCACTGGCAGTAAAAACATGGCATTAGAAACTCCTGTTATAAAAAAGCCAATGAGCGCCAAGGTATAATCCGGAAATATTCCTAAAGTCAGGATTGTAAGGCCGGAAATAAAATATCCCCAGAGCATTAAATTTTGTTTGATCATACGAGTTCCCCAAACGCTAATCACTGCGCTACCCACCGTAATACCAACCGCCGCGCTGGCCTCAAGGATTCCCAGACCGACGGTTGTTGTCTTCAGCGTATCTAGAGCATAAACAAAAATCAATGGATTAAAACCGCTAAAAATAAGTAAAGCTAAACAGTACGTAAGCAGAGTAACTGCTAAAACCTTTGTTTTTCGTATATAGGCTAGCCCTTCCAAAATATCAGGAAGGATATGGGATTCGTTTTTGTTATTTAATTTCTGGTTTATAAGATGCTGAACTTCGAATTTAAAACTCATGGAATATATTGCCGCCGCCGAAAACAGAAACGTCAAAGAATCGAGATAAAACACCTTTTGAATTGGGATAAACATTATCAAAACGCCCGCCAATGCATACCCCAAAATATCCGTCAAGTTTTCTGCGGTCTCAGCTAAAGATGTCGCCGTGAGAATCTTCTCTTTAGTAAAAATAGCAGGAATAACTGCCATTTTTGCAGGACTAAAAAACAAGTTTGCCGTTGTGCCCAAAAACGTCAAGAGATAAACTAGATTAATTGAATACCCTATCAGAATTGGAATTAAGCCCACTAAAGCCGCTCTTAATAAATCAGCCGTGACCATCGTACGTTTTTTGTCCCACCGGTCAACATATGCTCCAGCAATGAGTCCGAATAATAGATAGGGTAAAAAGGTTGCCAGAGTCATCTTTCCTACTTCAAAAGCGCTCCCCGTTATTCTGTAAATCAAGACTCCTAAAGCGATATAATGGAGTTTATCACCCAACGCTGAAACGAATTGACCTGTCAATAAAAGAGTAAAATCTTTTTCTTTTAATAAGGTTAGGGGATTATCTTCTCTTTCTTTACTTGCCAAATAGCTATCCTCCGCTATGATCCTCTAATATCACTCATTAAACTGTAATATTCTATAAGAATATTAGGAAATCCTTTTACATAGTTGAGAGATATTTTATATTTTTGCAATAATCGACAGACAAAGAAGAAAGGCCCAAGGCTTGATTACAGCAAGCCTTGGGCCTTTCTTTCATGACGATTAAAATTCAGCTATGAAATCCCCCTGGGAAAAGGATCGGGGCGACTTTCGGCGTAATCGCACCGAAGGAGTATCCTTGTTGCTTAAGGTATTGAATAATCCGTGGAAGCGCATCAACCGTTGTGACCTTAGCCCCAGCGTCATGCATCAAGATGATCATCCTCGACTTATTCGACACTTGGGTTTCAAGGTTTCGAACGAGTTGATCTGCCGGGACGAGAGAAGCGTCAGCGTCCCCTGTACTGACATTCCAGTCATAGATTAAATAATCCGCAGCATCGAGCGCATTATAATAATTGATATGAAAATGGCCCTGAGTTCCTCCGGGCGCTCGGACAATTTTAGGGCGGACCCCAATCGTTTTATATATTAGTTCTTCTGTTTGTTTGATTTCCGCTAAAAAAGCCACTGGACTGCGATAAAGCAACTGGTAATCATGGGTATAACTGTGATTACCGATCCCCTCACCTTGCTCATATTCAGATTTTAAGAGGTCCGGATACCGTGCCACTTGCCGTCCCACTACGAAAAACGTTGCTTTTACATCCTCATCCTTAAGGATCTTCAGGATGCGAGGCGTAGTTTGGGGGTAGGGCCCGTCATCAAACGTCAGATAAGCTATCTTTTGCGGTTCGGGATTAAACACTCTTTCGCGCATAGCCAGCCCAGGAGCACTCGGCGGAGTGCCAGTCAAATCATAATACGGATGAATCGGGGTCTGAGAAAGATCCGCAGAAGGCGTAGGCGCTGGGTCGTCATCACTCTCGTCTGCTAAAACCGAAGGGGTTGGTTCAGCCGTTTGTGGGACTGGTTCAACTTTCTGTTCAGGAATTGAGTTGGCTTTCGTTTCGGGAACAGGGTCAGCTTTCTGTTCGGGAATCGGTTCTGTTTTCTGTTCGGGAATTGGCTCTGTTTTCTGTTCGGAGGTAGGCGCTCCAAGCGCTTCCGGGGAACGAAGTATTTCTTTCGTCTCACTACCCAACTCAGGCGTTTGAAAAGACCCAGTCATCCCTAACGTTGAAACCGTCACTTTGGTGGACGTAACTGGTTGACATCCACACAGATATGCACTTGTCAGAAGTGCCAGCATCACAAGGGTTACGCGCCCTGCTTGCCAATGTTTTATTACCATTCTGCCCGCCCCGCTCTCGAAGTTCGTGGTTCGTGGTTCGAGGTCCTGTATAGTTATATTCCACCATTGCCAATAATTGCTTGTACAGTTTTAAATTTCGGTTATAACAATATGTCCATGTTAATATCTTCAAGCGTTGCGCATCCCGTCATAATCATAGCCTGTTTCAGTTCATAGGTCATCGTGTTGAGCGCTAAAGAGATCCCCTCTGCGCCTCCGCCGTAAGCGGCAATAATAAATGGTCTTCCGATCAAAACTGCATCCGCACCAAGCGCCAACATTTTCAGTACATCTGTGCCCGACCTAACTCCGCCATCAACAAGCACAGGAATTCGTCGATCAACTGCTGCTGAGATTTCTGACAGAATCTCTGCCGTACCAGGCGTATGATCCAACACTCGTCCACCGTGGTTCGATACAACAATTGCTGCAGCACCTACTTCAATCGCTAGTTTGGCCTCGTCCACCGTCATGATGCCTTTAAGGATAAACGGTAACGACGTGCTGGCAATGATCTCTCTCATTTCTTCTTTAGTTTTGGGGCCAACGGGTTGTCCTTTTAAAGCCATAGTAACTAGGCCAGCGCCATCAATGTCCATGCCCACGGCTAGGACTCCGGCTTCCTCAGCACGTTGCAGATACTTGAAAACCTCTTCCTGCTCGCGTGGTTTAATGAACGGGATACCCCGACCATGTACTTTGCCAATAGCCTTCAACCCAGAATTATACATGGCTGGGTCTGCTCCGTCTCCAGTACAACCTATAGCCCCCGTCGTTAAGCAACCCTGAATTATTGCCTCAGCCCATTCTTCTTCGCTCAAAGCCCCACCCATGTTATACATATTGCCGGTAATCGGTGCACCCAAAATCGGCGTAGAAAGTTCATATCCGAAAAGTTTGTACATTGTGTTCGGATTTTTAGCATCATGAAGCGTCCTCATATTTAGCCGACCTGCCCCCAGGGTTTCCACATTACTTTTAAAGGATGCCGCCGTACCTAGCCCTCCCATACCGGGAACTTCCCCTGCACAGGCCTTGCCATTACATTCAGGACAAACCCGACAAAATCCCTTAAGTCTTTCTCGCGCGGTTTGGCGAATTGATTTCATGTCCACCATCGTAACTCTCCACCTTCATCGTTTTTTCTTAATCTATAGTCCATTAATAACTATCCTTAGCTTAAAGTGTCTTATCCAGAACATAACGTTCAATGGCTTCCGCCACCCCATCTTCCTCATTCGTGGCCGTAATGATATCCGCTTGTTCTTTAATTTCCGACCGAGCATTTCCCATAGCCACACCTAGACCCGCGTATTTAATCATTTCTAAATCATTAAAACTGTCTCCAATCGCCATAACTTCTGCCTGGGCAATACCTAAGCGCTCGGCTAAAGCGGCCAAAGCTACGCCTTTGTTGACTGAACAATCCGTCATTTCTAGATAATAGGGTTTTGATTTAGTGATGTGCACCTTATCTCCATAATGTTGTTTTAATAATGGAGCCAATTGGTCTAGGTTCGCTTCATCTGCCATCATTAGAATTTTCTCGACCCCTTCGGGTTCCTGGCCAAGCAGGGCCGACAGGTCTCCTTTCTCAACAGTGACACTCGCAATCCGCTCATAATCCTGGGACCATTCATTCAGTTCCGCCGCCACGACGCGGTTTTTGAGATAGACCTGAATATAAACTCCCCGTTCCAAAACATACCGCACAATTTCGGCTGCCACAGCACTAGGAATAACCCTTCGAAATAGAATATCACCGCTCAACACCTGTTGTACCATCGCCCCATGATACGTGATTACCGGAACATCCAACCCCAGTTGTTCTGCATAAGGACGTGCAGAGATAGACATGCGCCCGGTAGCAATTGTCATTTTAACACCCTGCGCCTGGGCCTTTTGAATCGCCTTGACAACTCTGGGGGAAATAGTCCAATCATCCTTAAGCAACGTATCATCTAGATCCATAGCTACTAAACGAATTACCACGATCTTACCACTCCTTTGTTACGCCTATCCGTTCGAATGAGAAAAAACATTACTTTCTCATTCGACATATAAAACATTCCCAATCGTAGGGGCACGATGCATCGTGCCCAACCCCATTCTCCGTTCTACGCGGGTACATTTTCCAACCATACAGGCACGATGCATCGTGCCCCTACCTTAGGTAGCGTTTTAAATACTGTCCAGTATACGATGTCGGAAAATCCGCAATATCCTCCGGGTTCCCTGCTATTAACAGGTCTCCACCACGATTTCCCCCTTCAGGACCGAGGTCGATGACCCAGTCTGCCGTTTTGATGACATCAAGATTATGCTCAATAACAAGCACCGTATCCCCTGCCTCCACCAAACGGTGGAGAACTTGGAGGAGTTTGTCAATATCCGCTGTGTGCAATCCTGTCGTTGGTTCATCGAGAATATAAATTGTTTTCCCTGTACTGCGTCGACTCAATTCCGTGGCCAGCTTAATACGCTGGGCTTCTCCCCCGGATAAGGTGGTTGCTGGTTGGCCTAGGCGAATATACCCCAGCCCCACATCCTGCATCGTCTGAAACTTCCGGGAAATTTTCGGAACCGCTTTAAAGAACTCTACTGCTTCATCCACTGTCATGTCCAGGACCTGAGCAATGCTTTTGCCTTTATAGTGCACTTCCAAAGTCTCTCTATTATACCGCTTCCCTTCACAAACTTCACAAGGAACGTAGACGTCGGGAAGAAAATGCATCTCAATCTTGATGATCCCGTCGCCACGGCAGGCCTCACAACGGCCACCTTTGACGTTGAAGCTAAATCGACCTTGCTGGTACCCGCGCATCTTTGCTTCTGGCGTTATCGAAAAGAGTTCCCGGATAAAATTGAAAACGCCGGTATACGTCGCTGGGTTTGAACGGGGCGTCCGTCCGATCGGGGACTGGTCAATATCAATTACCTTGTCCAGATACTCCAACCCTTCCAAACGATCATGCGCTCCAGCACGACGCCTCGCTCCGCTCAACTTGGAGGTTAAACCTTTATAGATGATCTCATTGACCAAGGTACTTTTACCTGAACCTGAGACCCCAGTCACACAGGTGAATAGTCCTAAAGGGATGTGTACATCGATATTTTTGAGGTTATTTTCTCGAGCTCCAAAAATTTCAAGCCACTTTCCGTTCGGCTGTCGACGCTTCTCAGGCACAGCAATCTGTTTTTCGCCGCTCAAATATTGTCCCGTGATCGATGCCTTATTGGCCTTGATTTCCTCAAGCGTACCCTCGGCCACCACTTGTCCGCCATGAGCCCCTGCACCAGGTCCTATATCAATAATATGGTCTGCAACCATCATCGTATCCTCATCATGCTCAACCACAAGCAGGGTATTCCCAAGATCCCTTAAGCGTTTAAGGGTTGAAAGAAGACGAGCATTATCCCGTTGGTGAAGTCCAATGCTCGGTTCATCTAGGACATAAAGCACACCCATCAAGCTCGACCCAATCTGAGTTGCTAAGCGGATCCGCTGAGCTTCTCCACCTGAGAGCGAACCCGCAGCACGTCCCAATGTCAGGTAGTCCAGGCCGACATTGATCAAGAATCCCAGTCTCTCCCTAATCTCCTTCAATATCTGGTGGGCGATCGTTTCCTCTTTCGGAGTGAGGCTCAGTTGATTGAGAAAGCTAATTGCTTCCATAATCGGCAGGCGGGTCAAATCGTCAATAGAGATCCCGCCCACCTTCACTGCTAACGCTTCCGGTTTCAGACGTTTCCCTTGACAGTCTGGGCAAGGGTGTTCGCTCATATACCCTTCGATTTCGACGCGCACCATATCTGAGGTTGACTCTCTATACCGTCGTCCGAAAAGGGGAACTAGCCCTTCGAAGTTGGTATTGTAGGTTTTTAGTTGATCAAAAATATTTTGGTACTGAAAACGAATGGGGGTATCCGTTCCCTGGAGTAACCCCTGCCATTGCTTTTCGGAAAGTTCTTGCAAAGGAGTAGTCATCTCAAACCCCAAGTTTAAGGCTACGGCTTCCATCATCTTGGGGTAATAACTTGAAGAGGATTTGGCCCAAGGCGCAATCGCCCCTGTCGCCAAAGACAGAGAATGATCAGGGAGGAGGAGATCAATGTCCACGACAAGATTTGCCCCCAGCCCCGTACAAGTAGGGCAAGCGCCATAAGGGCTGTTAAAGGAAAAAAGACGTGGCGAAATTTCTTCAAGAGCAATCCCACAATCCGGACAAGCAAAATTCTCGCTAAAGCGAAGCTCTTCTCCATCAGAAATGTCGGCAATGACATTCCCTTCGCCAAGTTTGAGCGCTGTTTCCAGAGAATCCGCTAAACGCTCAGCACTTTCGGGTTTTAGAGATATACGGTCGATCACGACTTCAACAGAATGCTTTTTGTTTTTTGCCAGCTCTATCTCTTCACTGAGATCCCTCGTCTCCCCGTCCACACGCACTCGAACATACCCAGCCTTGCGAGCGTCCTCAAAGACCTTTTGATGTTCCCCTTTTTTCCCTTTGACGAGCGGAGCTAAAATCTGCAGTTTGGTTCGCTCCGGTAAATGCATCACTTGGTCAACCATCTGCTGAACCGTTTGCTGGGAAATCCCTCGACCACACTGTGGGCAATGCGGATGACCAATCCGAGCATAAAGCAGGCGAAGATAATCGGAAACCTCTGTCGCAGTACCTACCGTCGAGCGGGGGTTACGGTTGGTTGTCTTCTGATCTATAGAAATCGCGGGGGACAGCCCCTCGATGGAATCCACATCGGGCTTGTCCATCTGCCCCAAAAACTGTCGGGCATAGGCTGAAAGGGATTCTACATACCGCCTCTGCCCCTCAGCATAAATTGTATCGAAGGCTAGGGACGATTTTCCTGAGCCGGACAATCCGGTGATCACTACGAGTTTATCGCGTGGGATATCGATGTCAATGTTCTTGAGATTATGAGCACGTGCTCCACGCACCTTTAGGTAGTCTTGGGTCATGGTATGTTTGGCCTCCTAGTCTTTGGTTAGTGCAAGCAGAATGCAAGTGGGGACGGTTCTTCGTTGCATCTCTTATTGCGTGCAATCAAGAACCGTCCCTACTTGCACTCAGAGTTTTTCCTTTTATCCTTAGCATCAAACGAATCGCAATGCAACGTGTGCGATCCGGCTAAGAAACTTCCTCCTCAAGTTATCGACGCAATAACGGATGCAACGAAGAACCGTCCCTACTTGCATACTGGCAATTATTTCTTGCTGGCCTTCTTACTTTCTCGCTTATACCGAGTATTACCGCGTTGCTGCGACGTCATCTTGTATTTGTTTTCTTCCCCTTTTAGCTCGATCATCGCGTCTCTGATTTCCGCAGCTCGTTCGAAATCGAGGTCTCGTGCAGCTAGGCGCATTTCTTGTTCCAAATTCTTAAGGAGATTGGCGAGCTCCTCAGGAGGTAATTTTGATCCATAGGCTTTTTTTAGCTCGGCGACTTTAGTTGCCTCTGGTGCATCATGAACCGCCTTATGAATAGTTTGAGGAGTAATCCCCATTTTCTCGTTGTGGGCCATTTGTATTGCTCGGCGTCGATTCGTTTCATCTAGGGCGAGCTGCATTGATTTTGTAATTTTATCACCATACATGATGACCTTGCCTTGGGCATGGCGGGCTGCTCGACCAATGGTTTGAATGAGGGAACGATCAGACCTAAGAAATCCTTCTTTATCCGCATCGAGAATCGCAACTAAGGAAACTTCTGGTAAATCAAGTCCTTCTCTCAAGAGGTTAATCCCGACGACTACGTTGATTGTGCCTAGGCGAAGCTCCCTCAGGATTTCCACTCGTTCAAGTGTCTTGATATCCGAGTGCAAGTACTTAACCTTAATTTCTAAGTTTTTGAAATAATCTGTGAGATCCTCTGCCATCTTCTTGGTTAACGTCGTAACAAGGACTCGTTCATCCTTAGCGATCCGCGCTCGAATTTCCCTAAGCAAATCGTCAATCTGCCCTTTTGTCTGGCGTACAATAACCTCTGGATCCAACAACCCTGTAGGGCGCAGAATTTGCTCTACAACTGTCGGGCAGTGAGCGAGTTCATAGGGGCCCGGCGTCGCACTAACAAAGACGCTTTGCTTAATTATGTGTTCAAACTCGATGAACGTCAGAGGTCGATTATCCAAAGCCGAAGGGAGGCGGAAACCGTAGTCCACCAAAGTAGTTTTACGTGAACGGTCCCCTTCATACATCCCCCTCACTTGAGGAAGGGAAACATGGGATTCATCTACAAAAAGGAGGAAATCATCCGGAAAATAATGCAAGAGGGTATAAGGGGTATCGCCTGGCTCACGAAACGTCAAATGTCGAGAATAATTTTCGATTCCGTTACAAAAGCCCATTTCTCTGAGCATTTCCAAATCATAGCGTGTCCGCTGCTCAAGTCGCTGTACTTCTATAAGCTTGTTCTCCGATTCTAAAACCTTTAGCCGTTCCTCCAGTTCCTTTTCAATATTCTCTGCGGCCTGCATGACTTTGTCACGGGCTGTTACATAGTGAGAATTCGGGAAAATCGAGACATGGTACCGCTCCCCTAAGATCTCCCCAGTCAGTACATTGATCTCGTAAATGTGCTCGATTTCGTCCCCGAACATCTCCACCCGAATCACCCGTTCACTTGAAGCAGCCGGATAGATCTCTACAACATCCCCTCGCACACGAAACGTTCCCCGGACGAAAGCTATATCGTTACGGTCATATTGTATCGAAATTAGCTTGCGCAATATCTCGTTACGATCGACAACTTGTCCCTGCCTTAACGAAAGAACAAGTTCACGATAATCCTCCGGGGAACCTAAACCGTAAATGCAGGAAACACTAGCCACGACTATCACATCACGCCGTTCAAGTAGCGAAGCAGTTGCCGAGTGACGCAATTTTTCAATTTCATCATTGATAGAAGCGTCTTTTTCAATAAATGTATCACTAGAGGGCACGTAAGCCTCAGGTTGATAATAATCATAGTAACTCACGAAATACTCCACTGCATTTTCAGGAAAGTACTCCTTGAACTCGCTATAAAGTTGGGCGGCTAACGTTTTGTTATGCGCAAGTATCAGAGTTGGCCTCTGCACCTTCGTAATTATATTAGCCATCGTAAAGGTCTTTCCAGATCCGGTAACCCCTAGTAACGTCTGATACCGCCGACCTTCGTTCACCCCAACAACCAGAGCATCTATCGCCTGAGGTTGATCCCCCGCTGCTTTATAGGGGGCATGTAATTGGAATTCCATGCTCTGGTCTCCTTTTTATCAACAAAATACATTAAATATAATGTCCGTTATATTTTCTGCCCTGACTTAGCTCATTTCCATGATCAGTGGCGCAGTGGCATAAGAGTCTAAACAAAGGATAAAAATAGTTTAGAATACTTCTTAGTTTATTTTACATCTAAATTAAAGGTTATACAATTAGAAAGTATTCATTGTAATTATACCACTCGTTATACAAGAATATAAAGAGAAGCCACGCAAAGCAGCAATGTGAATCTAGATTCGGGTAAAAGAAAAAGCCGAATCTGCCTTCGGCTTTTAAGACTTCTTATTTTTTCCCCATTCCTTCATTTTTTGCAGACTGATCCCCTCCATCTTTTGTTGCGTCTTCTTTTGATTGCTCAGACTGCTGCTTTAACATTTCGGGAGGCACGGTTTTTACCTGTTCATTGGTAGTTTTTTCTGTACCAATAACTTTACCTTGAGCATCAAGATACTCGCGCGTTGTTTCAGTCTTAATTCGTTCCGTCACTGTTTTTACTCCCGGAGGAAGAGAGCTCGGTTTATCCTGTTGCTGTTGCCCTTGCCCTTCGCTACTTGCACCTGTCTTATCACCGCTCTGATTCGTTTTCTCGGCTTGCCCTTGATCTTTTGATTGGTCCTTTGATTTAGATGCTTGGTCCGTCTGCTCTGTTTGCTTTTTATCTTGTTCTGCGCTTTGCAAAGTTTTGGTATAACTCTTCTGGATCAGTGCAAGATTATCTGGAGTTACAGCCTTAACTTGAATAATCTTAGCCGGAATTTCCCCTTGCTCACTTGTGATAGAGTCATTGACATCTAATGATTCTTTATTCATGATCTTATGCGCCCATTGATACGCATTGACACCTTGCAGATAAGGGGAAGTATCAACATCACCCGCCTGCGCTCCACTTGAGATTCGTTCCAAGGAGGCTACACTGGCTTGTCCTCCGACTAAGCTAATTTTCTTATCTGCTTGCGCTTCTTTCAAAACTGCGCTTGCTAGGACTGCTAGTTTCTCCGTATAAGCCAAAATACCCTGAACTTTCCCGGAATTTTTCTGGAGAGAATCTACTAACCCTTGCTTGGCAACGGTTTCAGAATCCGGGGAACTTACAATGGTCTGAACTGTTAACTTAGGATATTTACTAAGCACCGCTTTGTTTCCGGCTAAGCGTTCCTGGAATCCAGTATCGCTCGGGTCTCCCTGCAAAATTACAACCTGACCCTCAGCAACCTTACCTACCAAGGTTTGAGCCATAAGCTCCCCAACTTTTTCCTGATCCGGTGTGATGATCCCCACAGGCTTAACACCTGCTGGAAGTTGACTTAATGCTAACACTGGAATTTTGTTTGTTTCTGCGTTCTTTAGAAGACTCGGATTTCCCCCTTGATAAATAAGAACCTTCGCCCCTTTCAAGGGGGACCCTTCTCCCGCTGCACTTTGTTCCAAATACTTCACTTGCACGTTTTCCTTCTTCGCCAAATCATCGATTCCTTTGGTAATAAGTAGTTTATTAGGGTCTTCCTCATCTAAAGAAACTGCGATAACCGCCTTAGTCTCTCCCTGCGTTGAAGAAGTTTTGTTCTTGTTTCCTAAAAGGGCTTGTAGACCACAGCCAGTTATTGTTAAACTAAGACATAAGGGGAAAATCACGAAAAGGGACCGTACTCTTATTGACATGGGATACGCTCCTTTCGAAGCTCGATCCTTAATTATTAAGATTAGTTTTCCCTGCCGTCTAAAAAAAATTCAGTAGAAAAGGAGATCACTTTTTATGATCGGATTGATTGTTCGTTTGTTGATTAATGCCTTGGCTCTAGTTCTGATGACCTTTATAGTTCCTGGCCTTCACCTAGCGAGCTTCTCGACTGCAATTTTTGCAGCACTTGTTTGGGGTCTGGTTAATACTCTCGTTCGACCGATATTCTCGTTTTTCACCTTCCCCTTGCAGATTTTGACCTTAGGATTATTCACTTTAGTTATTAATGCAGCCATGTTAGCCTTGACAGCTAAATTAGTCCCGGGATTTTCCATTCAGAGCTTTTCCAGTGCCTTTATCGGTGCCTTAGTTCTCAGCATAATCAGTTTAATTCTAACTCATATTTTTAAATAGGGAAGGAGGAGTTTAATTGTCAATCAAATTAGAACATATATTAAAACGAGTACAAGCTCTTCCCCCCCTTCCCACGTCCGCCATGAGGGTGATTGCCTTAACCAAAAATCCTGAGACCTCCGCCAAAGAACTTGAAACCGTTATCGGACAGGATCCCGCT
>OMOF01000777.1 GCA_900290375.1 Candidatus Desulfosporosinus infrequens | reverse complement strand
TCACCGTTAACTGGACAAAGAATGGTGCGCCAGTAGTAGTAATACCCTCAAGTGTATCATTGGATTCCACTGACACAACCAATCATACAATCTTATTAAATATTGCAACACCGATCGACCCTACGTGTACTTCGGTAACAGTATCGAACATCGCTGCTCCGATATCAAAAGACATGTTCGGAGTTGTCATTCCACAAGTTGCTAGAACAACTGCACCTGCAACAACGGGATATCCACAACCGGCTCTTATGTGNNCTACAACGGCTTCAGTTGATGTTATCCTTAGCGGCTCATTCGCTGCTGGTGGTATGGCCAATCTTGCAAACTCACTGCATTTAGTTCAAAATGGTACTGTAATTCCTATCACAACCACTGCTCTCGCAGCTGGTGCACCAGTAGGAGACGGAACTTGGATTACTGTAAATACCGCTGCAGGTGCGCTTTCTACGACTGCACCTGTGACGGTTAGCACGGTTAGTCAGTCCTATGTGAATGCTCAAGACACTGCCGGAGCATACCTATTGGCTAACACTACTGGCGTAACGTCCAACTCCTTTGATGCTACCACAGTAACACTTAGCGCTGGTGGATTGGTTCCTGGTGCAACTGCTGCAGTACTATTCACTGCAAATACAGATGCTACATCAGTTCCAACAACAGCTGTTACTGCTACGCTAGCTTCCAATGGAACGCTTACAGTACCAGGCTTCGGGGTATTCAGTGGTTTCAACGTGACCACACCTGGATCCTTCTCAGTCACTGTTTCCGGTCAAGGAACTGCAACTCTAACAGCCACCGTAGGCGCATCTGTTGGCGCTGCTGTGGTTGGCGCCGCCAATAATGCTATCTGGTTCACACCAGCAAGCACTATCAAAGCAGGTAACGGTTCTGTGATAGATGCAACGTTCGTACCTGAAACTGCTACTCATACAAACTTCTAATCAGAAATTACTGTGTGGCTAGTCCTTGAATGCTCGTGCTCGGGTCGGAAAAGACCTTCGAAGTTCGTCTTCGGGGGTCCTCTTTTCCTCCCCAAGGTATCTGGTACTTCCCGCAATTTGTCGAATACCTAATCGAAGAATAGTTGCAAGAGAGCCTTTCGCTTCGGCGAGGGGCTCTCTTCTCGTTTTAGGAAAATCTAACA
>OMOF01000155.1:5315-6225 GCA_900290375.1 Candidatus Desulfosporosinus infrequens | reverse complement strand
CCTATGCCATCCATGGTGATGATCTAACCTTTAGAAGTGTATCCGACCCATATTGCAGGAATGTCGGTTGCAGTAAACATTGGCTGCTATGCAACTCGTCATAAGGAAATCACCTTGTACGGGAGGGAAGGCTAATGAGTGAAACCATATGTCTGGAAACTCCCTTGACTCAAGAGAAAGTTAAGGGCCTAAAAGTCGGGGACAATGTCTTAATTAGTGGTGTGATTTATACTGGACGCGACGCTGCCCATAAAAAAATGGTCGAGGCCTTGGAGCAAGGCCTTGACCTTCCCTTTACGATGAAAGATCAGATTATCTATTTTGTAGGGCCGACCCCTCCCAAAGAAGGGCAAGTGATCGGTTCAGCCGGGCCAACGACGAGCGGGCGGATGGATGCTTATTCGCCGAGGTTGATCGCCGAAGGGTTAACGGGAATGATCGGCAAAGGGCTTCGTTCTTCAGAAGTGATTGAGGCGATGAAGAAATACGGTGTCGTCTACTTCGGAGCGATTGGGGGAGCAGGTGCCCTTATAGCCAAATGTGTCATTTCCGCTGAAGTGATTGCCTACCCTGAGTTGGGTCCAGAGGCAGTCCGACGACTGGTCGTCAAGGACTTTCCAGTGATCGTGATCATTGATCATGGGGGAAATAATCTCTACGAACTTGGGAAAGCGCAATATCGAAGGGTATAACAAGAAGAAAAGAAAAAGAAAAAGAAAGAAAAAGATAAAGAAAAAGAAAAAGAAAAAGAAAAAGAAAAAGATAAAGAGAAAAGAGAAAAGAGAAAAGAGAAAAGAAGAAAAGAGGGATAGCGTTAAGTCGGTTAAATAAATTGTTCTAATTCATTGAGGATGCTGACAACCTCTTGGGAAGATCGGGACATCTGGGTCATTAGGTTTTCGGCTTCCTT
>OMOF01000155.1:0-5305 GCA_900290375.1 Candidatus Desulfosporosinus infrequens | reverse complement strand
TTGGTACGCAGGGCGACGGATTCAGGACCATCAACCCATCGTCCTAAGCGGCAATCATGGTGGGTACCCATATTTTTTTGATCTATTTTTTCATACCCTAAAAGCATATTATAGATCCGCCATGTCCAGAGGAGATGGTCTGTCTTGGAGAGTTCGAGGGCTTGTAGAGTAGTTAAGGCTGGTACACTCTGAATTTGGCGGGTGCGGATTTCTCCGAGTTGTTGGCTTATAGCATAAATCCCCTCACCAGTTTGGGTCGCAACGAGTTCAGTGGTGTTGGCTGACTCACTCATTAGAGTGATAATTTGAGCAAATTCTCCGATCACGGCACTTTGTTCTTGGCTTCCGGCAGCAATTTGCTGAATATTATCTGAGATCGTTACGACGTGGGCCAAGATTTGCTGAACCTCTTGCCCTGCGGCCTGCATGATTGATTTTCCCTCCAACATCATATGAGAAAGGGATAGGATGTCGCTCGTTGTACGGCTAGAGTTCTGGCTCATTTGTCCGGTTTTCTGTTGGATGTCTAGGACGGACGTCTTGGTGTGTTCGGCGAGCTTGCGTACTTCGTCGGCAACGACCGCAAACCCTCGTCCCTGCTCTCCAGCACGTGCAGCTTCGATGGCCGCGTTTAAAGCTAAGAGATTGGTCTGATCCGCAACTCCAGCAATGACGCTGACAATCTGTTCTATTTCGCCCATGGAGTCTAAAACATTCTGCACCTGACGGCTTACTTGTTCGAATTGGGCAAAGGACCGTTCAACAAAGTCAATCGCCTGTTCGATCTTTTTCACCCCAGAAGCCGCCGTACTTAACGATTGTTCGACAAAGGAGGCTGCATTCGAGGCGGAGGAAGCAGTTTCACTGGCGGCACTGTCCATTTCTTCAGCCTGTGCGGACATATTGGCGATTTGCGGTGTTTGCTCTTGAATGCGTTGAAGCATTTCTCGAATAGAGGTCATGCCGGTCATTTGCCCGACTGCCCCGTTAATGTCGAGCATATTACTGGCGATGGCACTTTGCCGTGTCTTGATAATCCCGTTGATGCTTTTAACGATACCGTGAAGTGAGCTAGAAGGTGAGAGTTCAAGCTCAAGCGGTTTTCCGAGATCGCAGTGATTAAGACATTCTGTTAATTTGTTTAGTTCATCCTTGTCAATGGTCATCTGCGCACCGTTTGTAGTAGAAGGTCTTTTGAAGTTAAACACCCTATATGCCCCTTTCACGCAAAAAATAACTGGTACAAAGAAATTTGAAAATTCTAAATATTTTGAGGGTAAAAATTTAGGCTCATTCATGAAATTATATTTCGACCTGTTCTTCCTAGATGGGTTAAAATCCTGCTTTTTTATATATTTTTAAAAAATAAAATTAATGTTTACCTAAATATTTACAAAAAAATTTTAATAAAAACGGCTTAAATTTCAATTCCTCAAGAGAAAAATGAATAATGAACACAAAAGCTTCACATATTTTTAAGCAACAGTCAAGGATTATAAGGTATAATGTAGATAATAATGGAAATCAAAGAAAGGAGATGGCTTGAATTATGAATGTTTGCCCATTATGTGGAGCCCGTGAGATTGGCCGCATTGGTCGTGAACGGTATTACTGCCGAGAATGTTGCCACGAATGGACCAAGGGTGGTGGTGAGGTTAAAATTTATGAAGTATTGTCGGATGGATCGGTGGAGCAGTTGGAACCGAATCAAGAGACATTCTTTCATGAATTTTCTAATCGTGTAACCCGTCGTCGTGCCGGATGAAACATAAGTTAGGATTCAGTAGTAACGAAAGGACTTTACGTGGTAAGGGATTGAACAGTCTTGTGATAATGAGTGAATAGCGGAAGAGAGCCAAACCTTGGGGCTCTCTTTTTCAGTCTTTAAATATATTAATTTTAATTTAACTTCCGAATGCAGGATTTCGTCGAAATATATAGAAATCTAAAATATAGAAATGGAAAATAGAAAAAGAATTATTATGTAAGTTTTGAGAGGAGAGGTTTTATGACGGAACTTCAACAAGATAATAATTTTCAATGGACTGGGGATACGGTAGAATGTGAAAGTGGGATTCACTGGGGCATTGCAGAACAAGCCAATGGGGTTGTGGCCATTCTTGTGAATTCTCCCGGTGGGGTTATGACTGGGAAACAGGTGCGGGTTTTAGCTGAGATCGTTGGGGAGGATGGGGTCATTAAGAATACACGTCGCATGGCTTCACTGCTCCTTATTCCGAAGGAAAAGGTTGGGACTGCCTTAGATCAGCTTCAGGCAGTCGGTCTTAGAGTTGCAAATTTGCATAAGAGCGTTCGGAACATCGCAGCATGCCCGGGTAAGGGTTTTTCCCCCAACTCTCGAGGAGATACCTTAGGCCTCGCTAAGGTGCTTGATGAAGCATTTTATGGAACGATTCTGCCCTGGGATTTTAAAATTGGAATTTCTGGATGTCCACGTAATTGCACTGGAGTTCAGTGCAATGATCTAGGACTGATGGCAGAGCCACGCGGAAAATATTCGCTCTGGCTCGGTGGCTCAGAGTCGGGGATGAACCCGACGCATGGTACATTAGTTCGTAAGGGGATTACAACGGAACAGGTTGTACCGGTAGTGAAACGAATTTTAGAAACGTATACTGCAGCTGCAGAGCAATTTGGCCCAGAACTAGGCGAAGGGGCTCGAGTCAGGCTCTATCATGTTTTGGAGAAAACAGGATTTGAACGGTTTAAGCAGGCAATAGAAGAAGTCCTGAGCAACCCAATAGCAAAATAGATAGACAAGACATCACCTAACGAAAAATAAGAGAGGATGGCGAATATGGCAAAGCAAGGATTCAGTAAGCTTAGTGCGTATAAGGCCTTTTCCAAGATAGATAAATCCTGTGCGCAGGGATGTAAATGTTCTGCATTATGTCAATTGTTCATGGCGAAGGAATTCTTAAGTTTATCCGCTCAGACAGGGGAAAAATTCTCAGATAAGATCCCGGAAGATATTCTAGATATGTTTCGGAGCGTGCCTTTGATTCCAGAACGGTTTAAAAATATGGAACTACAAGAAGCCTTCTTTGAGGTACAAGGTATTTGCGATGATTGTTCAACTGATGAGCACGATGCCTTTTGTACTGTCAACGTGGTCCTCACCGCTTTGGGAATTTTACTCGAGGGCAAAGACTTCGTATCAGATAAAGATAAATAAATTCGAGACCGAGGCAACGGTTACTATGCTTCGTGCCTTTAAATATGGAGAGGATGAACTTCATTGATTCAGTTACATCAGTTTAGTTTGGATGAGTCTGTTCGACTGCTGAGAATAGATGCAGAACAGTTGGCCCTACTCAAAGAGGTTCATCTAGTTATTGAACGTGATTCAGAGGAGATTATCCGAAATTTCTACGCGCATGTCTTAACAATACCAGGACTTAAAGCGATAATTGATCAGTTTTCCTCGGTGGAAATCTTAAAAGGTACCATGAAGAAATACCTGCTTTCTCTCATCCCGGAAAAGATCGACGAAGAGTATATGCAATGGCGAGTCAAGATTGGAGAAGTTCATAACCGCATCAATTTGCCACCCTTTTATTATTTGAGCGCTAATCAATTCTTTTGCGACGAGATGATCCCGAGGATTTTTAAACATTATCGTAGAAAAACCGACCAGGCTGTTCGTGCCAGTTTGGCCTTCCAGAGAATACTGAATTTTGACCAGGAAGTTGTTATGGCAAGTTATATTCAGTCTTATATGACTGAAATAGATAAGAAGTCTGAATTAGAGAAGGCTTTATATGAGATTGATAGCTTGCAACGCAGGGTTAGCGAAGCCAGCCAAGCATTGGCGGCAACTTCGGAGGAAACGGCAGCCTCCGCGGCGGAGATGAATGAAGCGACAGCGCGAATTTCGGATAATGCGTCCGAGGCGGCTCAATTCTCCAGACAAGTGGATGTTTTGGCGCAGGAGGGTGCTCGGAAGATCCAAATGATCTCAGAGACGATTTTGCGTTTAGCGAGTATGACTGCTGAGATGCAGGGAAAAATGACCGAACTGGATAAGAGCTCCGCGCGCATTGCCTCTGTTACGGATGTGATCAAGGAAATTGCTTCTCAAACCAATCTTTTGTCCTTGAATGCTGCTATTGAAGCGGCACGCGCTGGAGAAAGTGGACGAGGTTTCGGAGTCGTAGCGGAGGAAGTGAAAAAGCTCGCTACCCATTCTGAACAGTCTGTTAAGGAGATCAGTGCGTTGATTACGATTACAAAGCAGAATACGGTAGCGGTGAACCAATCTATTGCTCAAACGACTGAGGCTATGCATATAGCAGCAGCCGAGGCTGGAGAAATAGTGGGCCGTTTTGGAGAAATCATGTCTGCCATTAATGCGAGTATCACACAAGTACAAGGAATTGCTCAGCAGATTGATGCTTTATCACTTACTGCTGGGCAAATCGGGGCAGCGTCTGAGGATGTAGCCAACTCGGCAACGTCGTTGGCCCAAATGGGGTTACGGGACTAGGGGACTTGTAGGAGGGACTTGTGTGACACAGCGCTCGGTGCTTACGACGCAGAGCAAACTAACCGTTCAAGCTCCCGGCTTTGGGGAGCGGGGTGCCCGCCAAAGCGCCATCCTTGGCGCGTTGGCGGCAGTGCATATCCGCTGGCCATGGATGGCCGAGTGTCCCTGAAGCCCGAAGACACTGTCTTCGCACGTATTAACCTACTTGCAGGATGGCGAGAAGGGACCTTGTGCACTGCCCCGTATCTGGGGTCGGTCGCTTGAACGGAAGTTTGCTATTCTGCTTACGTAAAGACGTCGCGCTGTGTCACACTGCGTCCCGGGCTGGGGTCGGGGAACGAAAGGTTTGAGAGGACGGCACATTTCATGTGCGCCGTCTGCTTGCAGGTCGGTGCAATCGGGGACGGGGTGCAATCGGGGACGGTTCTTGCTTGCATCTTTCTGCTTACGTAAAGACGTCGCGCTGTGTCATACTGCGTCCCGGGCGTGGGTCGTGGGACGAGGGTATGGGAGGACGGCACATTTCATGTGCACCGTACTCATATAGGGTTTCAAGAAAGGAAGTCAAGGGACGTTTTGCCTGCTATGTTAATGACAAGGGGCGGTTCTCCCTTGTCTTTCTTTTTGTGTATTTAACATACATTGCGGGTATGATCCATGGAGGACTAGCTTTTGGATTATGCGTTTCAAAATCATTTGTGGTAAAGTGGTAGTGAGAAAAATTGTTAGGCATATTGAATGATTCTGCTGCAGAAACCCCTTGTCATGCTATTAATATCACATTTTATTGTCATCCTG
>OMOF01000275.1 GCA_900290375.1 Candidatus Desulfosporosinus infrequens | reverse complement strand
CGGAATATTTGGTGAACCCTCCGTTCCGTGAAAGTATCACGATCCCCAGCGCAACTGCTGTCGAAGAAAATACCCCAATGATCGTATCCGTCGAAGCCGTGTTTGCTTCTTTGACCACCAGAATTGCAATGGTAATTAAAACTGAAAAGAAGAGCATTGCCCAGATGGGTTTAAAACCCATCAGAGGAAATATTTTTCCAACTATGACGCCAATGGCAATCCCCGTTAGGGCGGAATGTCCCAAAGAATCAGAAAAGAAGGCCATTCTATTATTAACGATCATTGTACCTAGCAAGCCAAAAATTGGCGTGACCAATAATACGCCCAGAAGAGCGTTCTTCATAAATTCATGCTGAACCCAGTCGAAGGGAAGCAATAAGTCCACCAGACTATACCAAATGTGCATTATCCACCCTATCCTTTTCATCCCTTCGATAACGTTTCGCCCAATCCAAACCGAATGTTTGGATTACTTTTTCATTGCTGAACACTTCTTGCGGTGTGCCAACACACTCAATCGTCTTATTATTCACAAAGGCCACACGATCAGCGTACTCCGCCACTAGATTAAGATCATGAGAAACCAAGATGATTGAAAGGTCGTAGTTTTCTCGGAGTGAAGATACTGTTTTATAAAACAATTCTAAACCTCTCTGGTCAATACCCGAGACTGGTTCATCCAGAAGCAAAAGGTGAGGAATTGGATCAAGGGCGAGCGCTAGTAAAACTCTTTGTAACTCCCCACCGGAGAGGGCACCTAAGCGTTTATTAATTAAATGTTCCCCCTGAGTCCTGGCTAAACTTTCTCTAACCCGTTCACGGATCTTGTTCGGATAAGTAAACCAGATAGGAATTTTCGTCTGTGCTGCCGCAAATAAATCAAGGACGCTGGTCGGAGAACTAGAATCCAGATCAAGCTTCTGCGGAACATAACCCATGGACGGTCTAATGGTCCCTTCATCTTTAGCATCCAAAAAGAGGAGTTCTCCGTTATGAGGGATATCTCCCAAAATAGCCTTTAAAAGAGTGCTTTTCCCAGCACCGTTCGGCCCGATGATCGCTGTCAAATCCCCACAGTGAATATGGAGATTGACATCCCGTAATATTTCTGTTCCGCTCCGTATTACTCCAAAGTTATTGATTTTGGTGCAACACAACCCACATTCGCAGGAGCCTTGACAATCATGTGTGCAATTATGATGTTTCATTTTAGCGCCTCTTGTAATGATTTAAGATTGGTGTCCATAATATTGATATAGGCATCGGGATCCATCGGGCCCGTTACGACCGGATCGAGCGAATAAACTTTAGCACCGGTCTCTTTGGCAATTGTCTCTGCCGCTTTGGTAGAATATTGTGGTTCCGCAAAGAGGGCTTTTACTTTCAGACTGTTGACCTTATCGATCGTCGCAGCCAACTCTTTGGCACTCGGTTCTGAACCCGGTTCACGTTCGATGACCCCAACTATGTTCAGATTAAATTCTTTGGCGAAATAGGGAAAGGCCTCATGGAATGTCACGATATCACGGTTTTTGACACCGTCCAAGGCTTGATGCATTTTAGCTTTTTCTGCTTCCAGCTTTTTAATATATGCACTGGTATTTTCTTTATATTTTGTGGCATTAGAAGGATCGAGCAAAGAGAGTTGATCTCCAATATTTCCCACCTGTATAATAGCATTAGAAATACTTACCCATATATGAGGATTATCGCCCTCATCCCCTTCTCCTTTAATTAGCTGAATGCCTTTACTGGAATCAATGATTTTTAAATTCGGCATTTGACTCGTAACCTTATCCATGAAAGATTCCATGCCTGCCCCGTTGGTAATAAAAAATTGTGCTCCCTCGAGATTCTTCATATCGTCAGGCGTAACCACATAATCATGAAGGCATCCCGTCGTCGGCTTTGTCATATCAATCACTTTAACATTAGGCATGTCTTTGGCAACATTTAAAGCGAAGATATACATGGGATAGAATGAGGCGGCTATTGTGATCGGTTTTTCGGTATTGTTTGTCACTGGACTTGAACTTGTTCCTGAGGTTTGACTAACTGTAGCCTTAGCTTCATTGTTAGCTCCACACCCACTTAATAGCAACATGCTTAATAAAATGAGACAAAGAATTTTCAGAGACTTCGAATTCATTAAATAACCCTCTTTTCCATTTGCGAATGCTAACCATTTGCATCTTGCTTTCAATTATACTCTGTCTTACAAAATTGTAAACCATTTTTTTCCTCCTTAATCAGCAAATTCATGGTTTATATCGGGATCGTATAACAAAATTTATTAACGATAAGTTTTACCGTGCTAAATTAACTAGTTTAATATTGCTTAAATTTTTAAAAGGATTAAAATGAACATAGCAAAGTAACAAAACTATTTAAAATTAAGGAATGATCTTGTTGGAAGAAAACCTTAAATATAAGGAAGTTTTAAAAAAAGAAGGAGTTAAAAGCACTAGGCACAGGTGCGCCATCCTTGAACTACTTGAGCAGTCTGAATCTCCACTGACGGCAGAACAACTATTTATAATGTTGACAGAAAAGAACGCTTCGATCAATCTGTCGACTGTTTATCGGACCCTTGATACCTTCACCTCTAAAAACCTAGTTATTAAATCCAACCGGGTCGATGATGGTAAAATTCGGTATGAACTCAATCAGCATGAACACAAGCACCATCTTTTCTGCGTCGGATGCCACAAGATGATTTCTATCGAAGAGTGCCCCCTAGGAGAACTTCAACAGGCTTTAAAAAAGAAGATGGATTTTGAGGTTACTGGTCACAAGCTAGAAATATACGGTTATTGTCACAATTGCCAGCGGGCTCCTTCCTGATGACAAATTTGTCAACTCTTAACATATCGAAGTCGAGTCTGCCTACTTACTAAGGTACGGGCAGATAAAAGTTATCGCTGGTTAACTAGCGATAGAATCAGACACCCTTGGACAGCCGTTGAGGCTGTCCTTTCTTTCTTTCTGACTGGTACGACTAAATTCTTAAGGATAGAACACTGCAAATAACATAAACTACGACATAGACATAGACTAGAATAAATATGTTTTACAATGTTAATTAGGGAGGCGCCTTCGATGAATCGCACGGATGATAATATAAAATCTGCGTCGCTAGCAGTCCATCCTGAACTACGGCGCATCCTACTAGCTAACCCAACCCCTGAATCATTGAGCACAATTATTGAATATCAACTCTTTGATAAGCCCTGTCCACCTCTCACGGACGATATTATTTGCTTATTACCCTATTGGGAACAACAGGCTTGCGAAGGGAATGAAGTTTTAGCGGCTCTAATTCAGCTCATGGCAAAGCACTCTCCTCGCTTTATGAAAAACGAAAAGATGATTCAGGCCAACTTGCAACGCATTCGGATCTTAGCCTCAACTCCCGGCATCTTCTCCTTTCCACCGCTCGAAATTCAAGAACACCTTGTTCATTTTTTACAAGCATCTGACGTCTTGGCTGACCTTCCAGAATTAGAGGTGGTGTCCTTTTCATTGGATGAAATTACCCCCCTCGCAGCAGATTTAACGCGTTCTCGCCTGTCTCTCCACAGTCGCCGCTACGTTCAGAACTTATTCCACACAGAACGACGAGAAGCCATCTTATCAGTTTTGGCCCATATTGCTAAGGATTATCCCTTAAGATCCACTTGCCGTCAAGCCTATGCCCTGATGCTTTCTCTAGATAACCCTGACATCTGGGCGAAACATCCCTTTTGCCTGCGCCTCGTCGCCAATCGCTTTTGGGAATATAAATTAGATGAATGCAAATGAAATCGGCTTGGTTACGACGAGGAAGGAACGGGGTGCAAGTGGGGTGAGGGATAGGTGAATCGCCAAATGGATCATGGTTCATATAAACACGCGATGAAAGGATGCAAGAAAGAACCGTCCCCTGTCCCCCACCCGTTCTAAGCCCCGTTGACCCCAAAGCCAAGAGGAAGTTTCTTAGCTTAGAGAAGCACTTTAGCGGAATTGCGTCAATGAGCGCAGACGATTTTGCGTTAAGAAACGCAACGGGACTTGTCCACGGATGGACTGATGCCGCGGTGCCAAGGATGGCAAGGAGCGGCGCACATGCGACGGAACAGGATGTTCCTAGTGTCGAATGCGCCAAGGATGGCATAGCATTCGACCAGAAAGCCCAGAGGTTTTGCGTTTTAGCAAACATCGTCAAGCGAATAGCAATGCAGCGTGTGCAAACGTGCTAAGACACTTCCTCCCCCCATCGTACCTACTTCAAATACAGACAACGCTCCATGCTTTGGATATACGGAGACCATTCATCGTCTGGATAGTTCTCTTTCGCTCGCTCAAACTGGAAAAGATCAGCATCCATAACATCCGCATAGTGGATCACCAAAGCTTCCATTAGCTTTGGTCGTTTAGGGGATTGCCATTCGTATTTTCCATGATGACTGGTGATTATATGCACCAATTTGGATCTTAGCTCACGCGGAAAATCCGGAATTTTCGCGATCTCTCCGGTTACAATTTCGATCCCTAAGATAATGTGCCCTAGAAGCCGCCCTTCCGTTGTGACCTTAATCCCTCTTTCATAAGAATATTCCCCTATCTTACCAATATCATGCAAAAGGGCCCCTGTTAGAACCAAATCGCGATTTATGGCCGGGTAATGCTCGGCAACCCCATCCACAATCTCAGCCACTCTAACGCTGTGCTCCCAAAGTCCACGCAGATAGGCCTGATGGATTTTCATAGCGGCAGGGGCTTGTCTAAAGGCCGTTCCCCACTCCGGGTCGGCTAAAAACTTTTCTAATAGGGCTTTGAGCTCTGGTTGAACGATCTTAGCCAAGATAATCCTTAAGCGATTTTCCAACTCCTCAGCTGTGACGGGAGAGCTCGGTAAAAGAGCGGCCAAGTCCACCTCTTCCTTGGGAATCATCCCGATAGTTTCAATTGTAAGATCAAGTGCACCACGGTATTCGGAAGCAACCCCTTTGATATGAAAAATATCCTGCTCTTTTAGCCATATAAGTACTTGCGGTTTGTAATCCCACATTTTTCCTTGAATCGTTCCTGAGCGATCCTGGCATTGCAACGAGAGATATGCTCCCGGCTTTTGTCGAAAAGGAACTTCTTTCCATTCGTTGACCAGTAGAATTCCCTCAAACCGCTCCCCATTTTTACAATCTTTCAGCAATATAATTCATCCTTTCCTTTAAATATAATGAATCGCAGAGTCATCGAAACCCCACGTTTTAAGGCATGGGGTTTTGCGCAGTGTAGGCCCAAATCACTTGCAACTCAATGAAGACATGTTAGAATGAGATAAAGTTAAATGTTCGAGTAGAGGAGATGAGCCCACCGTGAATCTTGAGCTTAAAACGAACATGAAGATAAACATTACACAGAGGGCCCTTGAATTCCTTCAGAAAGCTAAAAAAATCGAATTATACATTGAACGTCTTGTTGTTACACAATGCTGTATTCCGCTCTCGACTCCCCCAACAGTACGTAAAGGTCGCCCCAATAAACCAGAAGATTTTCACATGTACGCCGTTGACAACATCACAGTGTATTATGACCGTAATCTAATCTGGAAGAGGGAACTAACCATCGATACACAGAGATTCGGAATTTTCAAAGAGCTTATCATTTCTGATTGGGTTATCAAATACTAAGATTGTCATTCGGGCCTACTTGCGTATTTGACGCTAGTTATGTTTTTTTGTTTTGTCCTCATTCCAGAATCTGCAGACTCATCTTATATTCGTAAATCAACTCATTGAATTCTTCTGGCAAACCAGTTGCGTAGGTTAACGTAAGTGCTTTTTGCAACAAACGTTTATGTACCTCTTCCCTACCGATTAGAAAATTGATCATCCGCTTCATGTTTGGGTCACTTGTCATTTCCAAATGCTGATGATATAGAGAGCTCGCTCGGGTTTCCGCCTCCACATCCACTTGCAGCATATTGATGGAATCCACGCTTTGGTCAACAAAGGTTATATCCCACGGAGTACCTTCAGAATTTACACAAGTCAGCAATTGTCCTCCTAATTTGTTAATCGCTACTGAAAGTATCTCCATATGCCCCAATTCTTCTGCGGCGATTAACCCAAGCAATTCTCGAACATACCGGTTCGACATATTGGAGCGCTGGTTTATGTATTGTATGGACAATGATAGTTCACTATCTGTTACAAAGGTAACAATATACTATTCAAAACGGCGGGGACTTTATTCTCAAGGCAC
>OMOF01000776.1 GCA_900290375.1 Candidatus Desulfosporosinus infrequens | reverse complement strand
AAGTGCAATTTAATTTAACTACACTCTTTAACTTAAAACCTTACATTATCGAAACGACATCTGAACTAAAGGTCCTTGTATCTAAAAGTCTCAGCATCATCTTTCTCCCTGCTCTAAAGAGACGCTTTCCCATCCCCAGGACAATAGGATAGACCAATATCCGAAATTCATCGATTAGGTCGTTCCACCCATATTAAAAAGCACCTACTTTTAAAGCAGATGCTCTTTAATATAAATGAATTATCCAATTTTCACTTATTCATCCCAACCTCAACCATATAACGCCCTCTCAATTTTTTAAAACGTGGGAGAGCGTTGTTCTCATCTAACTTCAACTCTGGAAAGCTCAGTCAGGTTACAAGGTTGTCGGTTAATTGCAGCCTTTGGTGGCCAGTTACTTCGCAAACTATTATAGGTTTGCTCCTTATACTCCTTATTCAAGTGTATCTACATTTGCTGTAGGTGTTTTCGCACCTGTCGAGGTAGCTGAAGTGTATACCAGTGACAAATATTCAGAATCCCCGATCATTACTGTTAGCAACTCGCTTAATAGCAAAACCGCAACAGTCACCACTAACTTTACAGCAACGGTGAGCGGTGGTCCAGCTACAAAAATAAGTCCGTCGAGCGTTAACGAAGTCCTGGGTGGCTCACAAAATATTACCTTTACTGCTCAGGATGCGTACGGAAATCCGATCTCTAACCTGACCGTATACCTTGGAACAGGGATTCCAGGCCTGTGGATTACTGTTATAACCATAGATTTTCTGACGATAATAAACGAGACTGAAAGCAATTGCTTTCAGTCTCGTTTATTTTTGCGTGAGACCACTTTCTCTTTCACTTGGCGGGGCAATTAGGGGGTGTACCCAAGGAAAAAGGGTAGTCGAAGCTGTGGAAGAAATGCCGCAATTCGCTTTTCTGTCCAATGGAAAACAGGACTAAAATTAGTTCATTGATTCCCTATAAACTCCTAACATTAAACCTGAAATTCCGGAAATACTGTTTAAGATTAAATTTTGAGGAGGCGATCTTTTTTGAGCAATATCGATGAAGCTAAAAGAGAGGTTTCGGTCAGTGAATTGGGACAGATTAAAGATAAATATCCTGATATGGTACAGAGATTTGAGGTGTTAAAACAACAGGCTAATCAACCCCAAATTCAAGGATTAGGGCAATCTAAAGGACAATCGGTTCAGCAACAACTTCAGAGCGTAGTTTGGCAAGAGCAAAGGCGACTGCAAAATCAAGGACAAACGAGTTAATCCGTTACATTTAAAACAAGCAAAAGGGAGAGCCTAAGGGCTTTCCTTTTTACATCCTCCACTTCAACTCTCCCTTGATCTCGCTCTAGCATCTGAAACACAGCATCTTAACAAAAAATTTGATTATCGAAAGAGTTCGATGTACTGATATTATTCACCTGCACTACCGTTGCACCTGTTGAATCCGCGATCATAAGGTCAGAATAGTTCGTATGCATTCCTATGTGGTATCCATTTCAATGTTCCTGAGGACAAGTTATCTCACGAAGTTTTTTCTTATTCCCTTCGTATGCAATATTTACAGGGTTTTCCTCTTTAGCGTCGAAGTGGTAGTTGTCCAGACTTCCAATTCTGATACGAAGAGAGGTGGTATTAATGGCTCAAAAATCTGCTTCTACTTATAAATGGTTTTCTGGTTATTGCCCTCATCTGGATGGAGAAAATATGATTCGCACCGAATACGCTGAGATTAATATTTGCGGGTCCATATCACTCGGAAATAAACTTTTGGGTTTCAACTGTAGCGCTACGGACGAATGTAAGCTTGATCGAGAATGCCCCTTGTTTAAAATCGCTATGAAAGATAAACCTTAAGTTTACAAATTGTTTACTCCGAAGTTGTTAAGTTATCCGGATTTATTAAAATCGATATAGAGAGGGTGTAAATGTATGGAAATGACCTTAGAAATGCTCTGGCGGGAATTTACCACACTTAGGGGTCAATACGACGCGCTGATAGATATCTTGATGGAGCAAATTACATTTCCGTTGAATGCTCAGGAAATTATTAATGAAAACATCACGCGTGCTGCGGCTTTGTATGGCCTAGATTTCATCCCTCCTGCGCGTGTTTTACCGCCTGAGCAAGGATTAAAGTCGCACCTTCGTCTCGTGACGGAAAATCCCCATCAAGACGATGAGTAGGTTTTGTGGTCTGACACTCTGAGCTATTACTCTTGCCACTAGTAAAATAAAAAGAAGCCCTTCCCAAATCATTTCCGTACGGGAGGGGCATTTTCAAATTGCCGTGTAACTCTTTGGCCTCACACCGCAAGCCTCTTATTGTAAACGTATTAATCCTAGGCAACTCTTCTCTCAAAATCGTCTTAACCTGTCAGGCGTTTACTGATTAAGTATTTTTCTAGGTTAGCTGAAGGAAGAAGTCCATCCAATTTCTCTAAAAGAATTAGAAACATAGTGTGATCAATACATTGATCGATTAATACTAAACGTTCAATAAGTTGATCGATCGGCTTTTTCTCAACCCCGGGGTTATCGAACAAGAAATTAAGATTAAAATTTAGTTGTTGCTCCAATAGGTTCAACTTTGGCCGAATATCCTTTTTGATATGATCCCCCCCTACCGTTCTGTTAAAGATTATCGGAATTTTTACCACAACTTCCGATCCGGACA
>OMOF01000462.1 GCA_900290375.1 Candidatus Desulfosporosinus infrequens | reverse complement strand
GCCATTATTTCGTTGGCCTTGCTTTGGATATTTTCAATGATTTTGGTACTTTCTTTGGTTGACGTTAAGCTACGTGTGGCAAGCTTTTTTATTTCGTCAGCTACTACGCTAAATCCTCGACCAGCTTCGCCAGCCCTTGCCGCTTCGATGGCGGAATTTAGAGACAAAAGGTTTGTGTGCTGGGCAATTTGTCGGATAGAGTCGATTACTTGCCCCATTTCTTGATTAGCGTTCTTAAGTTGACTTAGTAGAATGGAAGAATCGATAATAAGATTGTCGGTTGACATTATCATACCACCTCGTAAAAATATACAAAGCCTACCTATAAACCAGGTAGACTTTGACCGAATTCTACTTTTAATTATATGTTAGACCTAGAAAATTGCAAGATATTTCTTCTTTCGACTTTTGGATAGGGACGCGACGGTAAGGCTTACGACAGGTGTTCAGAATCTGGAACGGTAAAGGTTAAACTGCTAAACGTAAGTACGTCGTTAAATTCAAGAAAGTCATAGTCGCTTTTTTGAGCTTTTTCCATAAGCTCAGAGATCGGTGTTGTAGTCAAAATAATATCCTTGGGTTGAAGTAGTTGGCCAATAAGGCTGAAGTGCTGAGCATTAAAGCGAATTGCAACATGGAGTTCATTTTCCCAAGTTACTTGGAGGACATAGGCATCCTTATGTTCAGTCGCAAACCAATGATATGTATATTCTGACAGAGCGGCTTGATTGACAGCTTGGACTTCCTTACTAAACTCCTTAACATATAAGATCAGCACGTCACGGCCATTTTCAAGTTTGCCAAAGGCAGATTGTTCAGGTGAATATGCCTGAGTAAACATCGAACTCCCCCTTTAAATAGATCATCTTTTTAATCGCTCGAAAAGTGACATTGTATTGTCTAATTATAGCCTACTTGTTTTACACAAGAAAGTACGTAGGGACAAACTCTTATACTAATACCCCCTAATCTTGCAAATGATAGCGGTGTCAGGTGTACAACCTAGTGGTTTTTCACTTTATTGGGCAGGAAAAATGACATTGAAAATTGAATTGTAAGCGTGGAGGTGATCAAGATGTATTTTAAACCTTTGTTTGAAAACGATATTCCTGTCGCACTTCGATCTTAAACAGATTGAAGTGCGGAGGGAAAATAAATGACAAAAAACCATCTTGGTTCAATATACTTAGCAACAGCTGCCACAATTTGGGGCGGGATGTATGTGGTTAGTAAAGTCGTGCTTACCGTTATCCAACCCCTTGAATTGGTCTGGCTCCGCTATATAGTGGCTCTTATTATGCTGATTGTGGTTGGAGTTAGCACGCACCAATCCTGGCACATTCATAGACGGGATTTTTCCCATGTTCTAGCAGTCGGCGTAATCGGATATGACCTATCAATCTGGACTCAGTTTGTCGGCACAAAGCTCTCGTCTGCTCAAATGGGAGCAATGATTACCTCGGCTACACCAGCGTTTATGGTGATCTTTGCTCGACTTATACTGAAGGAAAAGATCACGTTTCGAAAAGGGTTGTCCACTATTATAGCTATGATCGGTGTATTCTGCATAGTCGGAGTTGATGATATCGGGAAAGCAAATCAACTTGGAGGCATAGTCTTAGGAATAGCAGCTCTATCGTGGGCCTTAATGTCTGTGCTTATCAAGCGAATCCCAAGTGGTTGTTCTCAGCTTGTTGTGACGACCTATGCCATCGCCATAGCGACAGTGGTCATAACACCGTTTGCTTTTGCGCAGATAGATCAAGCGCAAATCCATGCTCTCGCCCAACCAACTATCTGGGGTGGAGTCTTGTATCTTGGTATTGTGGCCACGGCAGCGGCTTTCTTTCTCTGGAACAAAGGGTTGCAAATGGTCGATGCTGGCAGTGGAGGTCTTTACTTTTTCTTTCAGCCTTTAGCTGGAACGTTATTGGCTTGGCTACTCCTTGGAGAACAGGTTGGAATGACATTTTGGGTCGGAGCGATTCTGATTTTCAGCGGAGTTTTTTTGGTTGTCAGAGAACCGTAGAGGCACGATATCGTGCACTTACGAGGGTTATGGGAACTTGTGAGGGCACGAAACATCGTGCCCTTACAAGGGATATTAGGCTTGATTGCTGAACGAGAGTGGTTATGGGATCTGGAGGTTATCGGATAGATTGACGCGGAAGGAAGAGGATATGATGGATAATCCTTGTGGAACGACCAAGGCTAAGGTCTTTGAACATACTGAGGTCAACGGAATTCCTGTTTATTTTGGTTCCGGAGTTAATCCGGTAAATTCTCCAGCTCAGTTTTTTGTAGCCTGGGGCAAGGGGGCCTTGTCTGGTGGTCTGATTCATACATTTAACAGTGAGTCTGCAGAAAAAGGGTTTCGTTGGTTTATTGATGAAGATGAGGCGGAGGCCGAATATGCCAAGCTTCAGCAGATCTTGGCAAGCTTCATATTATAACTGCCTTGCGCATCCAGTGATCAAAACTGCTAGAGTCCTCGACTTTCACTATTTATACCAAAGACGAGAGAACCCGCATTGAAATTATCTATACTAAAGCGAGACAAGCCTGCATCTAGCATGACTTGTCTTTTTGTTTATATATCAATAAAGAACTATTTTATTTTCCGTGTCGGAGATATGAAATCATATTTTGTTATTAGAACTTTTGACTGTCAAGCAAAATTGATTATGATAATATGGACTTGCTATTTACTTTCTATAAGTATAGGTGTTAGTCTGATATGTATAAGTATTTGAATAGTTGGAGTTCGTCATATTACAAATAAAAATAGATTTTA
>OMOF01000009.1 GCA_900290375.1 Candidatus Desulfosporosinus infrequens | reverse complement strand
CTAGACTATCTACAGAATACTTCAATAGACGAAGTATATTGTGTGATCACTGATATAGAAATGCCAATAATGGATGGTCTTACTCTGACAAAGCAAATAAAAAGTAATCCGAACTTAAAAAAAATACCTGTTATATTATTTTCTTCAATCGCTAATGAAGCGTTAAAACATCAGGGTTTAAGTGTCGGTGCCGATGCACAGATTACGAAACCTGAAATAGACAAGCTTGTTGATTTAGTAGTGAATATTAGAGGGAAATAAAAGCGTTACTAATAT
This sequence comes from Candidatus Desulfosporosinus infrequens, assembly GCA_900290375.1. GTDB lineage: Bacteria > Bacillota > Desulfitobacteriia > Desulfitobacteriales > Desulfitobacteriaceae > Desulfosporosinus > Desulfosporosinus infrequens. The sequence goes on along the minus strand of OMOF01000009.1, from coordinate 13,773 downwards.
TTTTCTTAAAATCAATATAAAAGCCAACTAGCCATCCTGTACCGGGATGGCTAGTTGAGGTCGAATTTTCCTTTAGCCGTGCAACCAATTGACAGGTGAGTTTTGAATTTTATAAGAAAATCTTATTATCCAGTGTCAAAAAAGATTAAAGGAATTTATATTAAAGGGTCGAATTGTAGCCGTATACATTTTTCTCGAAAAAGAGGTTTGTTTTATGAAAAGAAACTTTGACAATGATTCAGAAGGTTTTAGAGTAAGGAAGATAAAAGGACATCAAATTCACGAGGCCCTGTTACTGGAGCGAACTTCATAAGCCACGAATTTGGGAATGAAGGGAGTGAAACTAGAACGATGAAATTGGTATTAGAAAAGATAATACCGAAGTCGGCCCAAGGAAATACTGCCAGCGTAGACTTTTTTGATGCAACTGGAATACTGTTGCTTAAGAAAGGTCAGCCTATCACGAAAAACATACTGGAACGACTAGAAAAACGTGAGATATACGTCTTGTGTAATAATCTGAACAGCTCCTCCTCTTCAAAACTGGTAAAAGCATTTCCTAAAGATATCTATGTTGAACTGGCTAGTTCCTTGTGGAGTATTTATCATGAGGCGAAGCTCATTAAGCCTGAACAGATTGAAAAAACCATGGTTCTTGTCGAGGTGATTCTCGGAGAGCTCAAGAACCAAAGTGTTTATTTTAATTTCCATACCATGTGTTTGAATGTTGAAAGATTTAAGCAACATGATTATGGAACGTTTAGGCATATCTTAAACGTCGCCTTGTTATCGGCTATTACGGGCATACAGTTGGGATATGCCGGACAAAGGCTCAAATATTTGACAACAGGAGCACTGCTTCATGATCTGGGAAAGCTAAAGGCGCCGATGGACATCTTGAATAAGCCAAGCGGTTTGACAGAAGACGAGTATTCCATCGTTAAAAACCATCCCTTAGATGGAGCAGATATGCTCCGGGATATTTGTTTGCCAGACAGCGTTATAGCAGTGGTCAAGGAACATCAAGAACGATGGAATGGAAAAGGATATCCCTTAGGCTTGAAGGGAAAAGAGATTCATTTTAATGCGCAAATCATTGCTGTAGCCGATGTCTACGAAGCACTGACAGCGGATAGGCCGTACCGACCAGGGATACCTCCCTATCATGCCCTCGAAATGATCATCGGCTGGTCAGGGGAAGATTTTAACCCCGAAATTGTCCAAGCCTTTCGAGAATCTCTCGTACTGTATCCTGAAAATGCTATCGTGACTTTAAACACGGGTGAAAAGGGAATCGTCATTACTGTACCTTTGAGAATGCCTACTCGACCTTTAATTCGTCTTTTGTTTGATCGTGGCGGCAAGTATCTTAATTGCGATACGTATGTTGATCTAATGAAGGACTTAACCCAGTTTGTAGTGGGTGTAGAGTTTAATTTGGAATAAGGGATAGAACCCAAAAAAACGCCTTCGCACTGACTTCAAGGACGCAGGGGGATTATTTGTGACGGTATTTAACTGAGGCTATTGTCAAACATACCAACTTATGGTATATTTCTACTAAATTTAAATTGGCAAACTTGCTGAAAGGCAAGGACGCAAAGCTATAGGGCCTAAAACGAAAGTGATGGTAGCCAGTTGCACGCATATATTAAATGTCTTATGCTGCTCGGCACAAGACATTTTTTTAATTAATAGACACACACATTTTATCCGACGTTCAGCCCATCTCACGTTTGTCNNCGTAATGCGAAATAATCGCAATATGCGATTAGACAACGATGAGATATAAGGTTAGTAAATACTCTTTGATGCAAGCTGATAAATAGGCGGGAGAGAAATGATGAAAGAAAGAAAACTCTTTAGCTCATTATTCCTAGCGTTCGGATTTATACTTGGATTTACACTTTTTTTGTTCGATAGATGGTTCAATACATACCGTTATTCATCAATATTTCTTTGGTCAAGCATAATTTTGGTCTGTATTTTACTTGGAAGTATGATTAGTTTTCTCCTGAAAAAGCTATTTAATGGGCAGAGGAAAAAAGCAGAGACTATAAAAGAAGAACATAAGCGCTTACATGATTTACTGAACAGTCTTCCTGGCTTAGTGATTGTACTGGAAGAAAATTATAAGGTGCGGTTTGCAAATAGTAGTTATAGCTCGATATTCGGCGAGAGTAAAGGTGAATTCTGTTATGAAGTGGCAGGTAAAAAGAGTCCCTGTGACAATTGTAGGATAGAAAAGGCATTCCACAATGATCTGCCCTTAACGAGTGAAGAACTTCTTTTCAATAATAGGATTTACGAGGTCATACTAAAGTCATTTAGTGATGTTGATGGCTCAAGGCTCGTGATAAGAAATCTTTATGATATAACGGAACGAAAAGAGGCTGAACAAGAATTAACTAGGCTACACGTGGAGATGGCGCATCTTGAACGTCTGAATTTAGTGGGGCAAATGGCAGCGGGGATAGCACACGAAATCAGAAATCCGATGACAACTGTACGAGGATATCTCCAGTTGTTGGGATCTAAAGAAGAATTCGGATCACATGGGTCCACGTTTGAACTCATGATCGAAGAACTTGATCGGGCGAACTTGATTATTTCAGACTTCCTCTCACTTGCTAAAAGTTCACCGACAGAGGTACAATGCCAAAATATTAATGTGATTTTGCGACATTTATATCCCTTATTAGAGGCCGATGCCTTTACTCAGAATAAACAAATAGTATTTGAAGCGAAGGAAACGCCAGATATTCTGCTGGACGCCAAGGAGATTTCCCAATTGGTGCTCAATTTGTGCCGTAATGGCTTAGAGGCGATGCCAGTGGGGGGAACTCTGACTATTCGTACCTATGTAGAGGAGGGGCGTGTCGTATTTTCCGTAGAGGATGAGGGGTGCGGTATCCTTTCGGAGTACTTGGATAAGCTGGGAACACCATTTTTTACGACAAAAGATAATGGTACAGGGCTAGGACTAGTTACCTGTTACAGCATTGTTAAGCGACATAATGCTACGATCTATTTAAAGAGTAGTCCTGGCAAGACGACATTTTTTGTACGTTTCCCTTATCTTGACATAAATAAAAAAATTAACTAACTAACTTAACCCAAATTAGCAAAGATATACTTTATATTACACACACCACCGGGGGCGTGTTTTTAGTTTGAGAGGAACGGCGTGGCGGGCAAAGTTCCNNAGTTGCTTTGGGGAATCGAATTAATCGAGTAAAGAGGGGTTCTAAAGGGTTTCATACTAGCAGCTTTTTGATAGCAAACACTGCTAGTTGAGTTCTGTCTTTAAGCTGAAGTTTAGAGATAATTGTGGTTATTGTATTTTTGACGGTGCCTTCAGCAATAAATAAGGCGGCACCAATTTCCTTGTTGTCTTTTCCGTCAACAATCATTTGAATAATATCTAGTTCTCTGTCTGTAATAATAACGTCAATACCTTCAACCATAACCTTGTTGCTTGTCGTTTTTTTCGTCTCAATATGGTGTATATCGGAGGACGCAGCTCTTAAAACATCCTGATGTATTATTTGTAAGCCGAGAGATATGCTTTTTATAGAAAGAACTAATTCTTCTGTGCCAACAGTCTTTAGGATATAACCGTTTGCTCCGTTTTTGATTGCTTGAGAAACATCAAATTCGTCATCAGACGCTGTGAGCATCAGAACTTTGATGTGTGGATAATTCGATTTGATCAATTTTGTCGCCTCAGTACCGTTGCAGACGGGCATGGTNNCAGGATCGTATTTACCACATAACTCATAAGCCTCTCTACCATTCGCAGCACAAGCGACAACTAAAATGTCCTTAGTATTTTCTATTATAGCTTTAAAGCTTTCTCTCAAGAGTTTTTGATCATCTGCAATTAAAACTTTTAACATAGAAAAACCTCATTCTGTAAAAAATTATCAAGTAAAATTATCAAGTGAAAAAAATGAAGAAACTTAAGTAATGATTACCTTGCCAATCATAAGAGCTAAATTAAGTATACATTAAAGCAAGTAGTTGTAATAGTCGCCATCCAATTTATTTGAGTTATTAGTAAAAATATCTGAAAGAATACAGTCGACAAGTAATAAGCGATCTTTAAAATCTAGGCATTAATTTAACGCCGATACCTCAAGTTAAAGCGCAGCAGCTCTTGCTTAGTTCGCTGTAAACTACCATAAATGCAAATAGACGTTGACTACGTCAACGTCTATTGATTATCTAAGTTACGTTACGTTCTCTTAAAGCGTAGTATATTATCAGTATATAATAAATCCCTTTGCTCTTAAACTAAAGGTGGCTATATTTTCTTAACGAGACGCATTAGTTCGTCCGCCATTGAGTTAATTTCTTCTACCTGAGCATTCACTTCTTCCGTAGTTGCCGCTTGCACCTGAGTAATGCCATTGGTATCTTCAATGCTAGAAACAATTTTATCGATAGAATCATTTAAATCGTTGAGACTGCTACCTATCTGTTTTACAGCATCGGCACTACTTGAAGATAGGTTGCGTATTTCATGGGCAACTACATTGAAGCCTAGACCTTCTTTGCCACTCCTGGCGGCTTCAATTGAAGCATTTAACCCTAGTAAATTTGTTTGAGAAGCTAAACCAGTAATGAATTCGACAACTTTGCTTGTCTCATTTGTACTGGCTTTCATCTGCTGCGCTGCGTTCATGGCATGTTCTTGTGTCGTAGCAAGCTCCTGGGCGGTGGTCGTTATATTTAGAATGCCAATAATCATATCTTGCAAAGAATGAGAAAAATTCTCCATTTTGCTTACGAGTTCGATCTCTATTTGTTCTTTCATTTTTGCACTGGTGATATCGGTCAAGGAACCTACGACACGCAGGGGGATACCATTTTTATCGCGTGTAGTAGTTCCAAGTGCGTGGAACCAACGATAATCACCAGCTTTTACTTTAAGTCTGTACGCTAGGTCGTAGGGAGTTTTACCTGAAAGATCTGTTAAGTGGGCAGCAAACGCTTCCAAAACCCAATTGAGATCATCCGGGTGTAGCAGGTTACTCCAGCTACTTAGTGTGTTAGGGAAATCTCGTTCATCTGAATAACCAATCAGATGCCTGAATTCGTCGGTCCAGATAAACGTGTTGTTGGGGTTTACCGGATCTCCCGCTATAACCTCCATATCCCATAGCCCAACGTTAGAGGCCTGATTAGCTAACTGAAAACGTGTGATTAACTCTTTGTTCTTGTCTTCACTTGCCTTGGCGTCATTAATGTCAAGCAATGACCCTACAACACGTAAAGGGACGCCACGAGCATCTCGTATTGTTGTTCCTAAAGCATTAAACCAACGGTAGCCATCGTTTTTTAACTTTAATCGGTAGACGATGTCATACGGTGTTCTACCTGAATAATCTGTTAAATGGTTGGCAAAAGCTTCCAGAACCCAATTATAATCATCTGGATGTAACAGATTACTCCAGCTACTTAGTACGTTGGGAAAATCTCGTTCATCCGAGTATCCCACCAAATGCCTAAACTCGTCGGTCCAAATAAAGGTGTTGTTGGGGTTAACAGGGTCACCTGCGATAACTTCCATATCCCATAACCCAACTCTAGTTGTTTTATTGACTAGATCAAATCGTGTGACAATGGAGTCAAAAGACATATGCATGAGATCAAGCATTTTATTTATGTTGTCGAGTATCGAAACTGCGTTTGTTTCTAGGTGATCGTTTTCAGCATTACCACGGATAGTAAAATTCCCGTTCTGCATCTGTTCAAGCATTCGGCCGGTTTCCGCAAGCAAAAAGTCTTGTTGATTATTGATTGTATTTTTAGTTTTAGATCCAAATAGCATCTATTATCCTTCTTTCTGAAACACGAGTAAACTCTAGTAGGTAAATTTGAACCTGTTAGAAAGTTACTCCTTTAATAAAATTCTCTTATTATATGCTATATTCTACGCAAGATGTCGACATCCTCTCTATATCGATTACTTTGTGAATAAAAGTTTTAAATAATTGTTAATGCGACATAATTTTGACGATAGTTAGAAATAGAAGGAAAAAGAAGAAGTGTGTAGAATTTTACTCTAGACTAGTATATGTAGGATAGAGTGAATGAATTGGGACTTAAACGATTATGGACCGCGGAGCGGAAGGAGTAAAGCTAAATTGGTGGAGCAGGAATTGTTAGAAGATGCCTTTTACATCCGGAGGATGTGGAGCTTCTCTCAGGCACTTGATCTTGGTTTAGTAGATGACGAAGTAGAAAAGGGCTTACAGATTGCCCTTGGGCAACGGCACGGTGAACGTGTCGCATACATTGCCATGCGTCTTGGTCGGTGTTTAGGGTTTGGCAAAAAAGATTTAGTCCATCTTACAGTAGCAGGGTTGTTGCATGACATAGGTGTGCTGGGGTGCTTTCGAGAGTATCATGGGGATCTACGAATCATGAGGAAACATTGTCTTGAGGGAGCGCTAGCGGTCGAACGTTTCCCAGCGGGGGCAATACTTGCCTCTGCGATCAAGTACCACCATGAAACTCCGGATCCCGAGTATAGCGTTTTACACGCACCTAATATCGAAGTCCCCTTAATGGCACGCATTTTGTCGCTGGCAGATCACGTTGATGTACGGTTGCAGAGGAGACAATTGAAGCGCCATGAGCGAGACGAGATTTTAAAATGGGTAGTAGAGGAGACCGGGACATTATTTTATCCCGAAGTTGCCGCAGCGTTCAGACAGGTAGCTCGGAAAGAGGCATTTTGGTTAGATATTGAACAAGCGCAACTCCTTCAAATTGCCTTAGGCCTCTTGTGCGGACAGTGGCAACTTCCAGCGACACGTGAATTAGAGTTGGGATTTACTGGCGACTTAGCAGCAACCTTTGCCGACCTGATTGATCAGAAAAGTGAGTTTACAGCACGCCACTCTCGGTCGGTAGCCGAAAAAGTGGAACGTATGGCCAGAGGACTCGGTTGGGAAGAAAAGCAGCTACATGAAATCTTTGTGGCAGGTTTACTTCATGACTTAGGTAAGCTCTCAGTACCGAAGAAGATCTTGGATAAACCTGGGCCGCTTGACTCCCATGAAATTGATATAATACGCACGCATCCGTATCATACACATCGCTTATTGACGGAAGCTGGTTTTCCAACTCAGATGGTCGAATGGGCGGCGCACCACCATGAGCGTCTCGATGGCAAAGGATATCCTTTTGCTTTAGCGGGGACGGAAATCAATGAGGGAGCCCGGCTGATGGCGATTGTAGATATTTTTTCGGCGCTGACAGAGGATCGTCCCTATCGTCGGGCGATGACTCCAGGCGAAGCGCTAGCACAGATTGAACTCGGGGCAGGGGTGGCAGTAGATGCGAAGTTGGTGAACCTAGCAAGAGAGATACTATTGTGAAAAAACAAAATAGCCAGGTATACAAAGCTTTCTGGCTATATTGCTATTTACTTTCGGTATGATATCATATATTGTGGTCTGTTTTTTTTGTCACGCATTGAACTCGATCAAAGAAAGGTGCTGAGCATAATCCTACCAGTTGAAAATTCCATAGCGTTAAAGAATAAATCCTTCGTATTTTTAATGACATCTCGTGTATCCACTGCCTTAGCTTTTCAAATGCTGACAGTTGCAGTAGGGTGGCAGATGTATAACTTAACTCAATCGGCTTTTTACCTTGGTCTCGTTGGACTAGTTCAATTTTTGCCTATGATTTTACTTACTCTAGTAGTTGGACATGTTGCGGATCGATATGATCGCAAATTAGTAATTTCGATAAGCCAAATTGTTGAAAGTTTAGCTGTCTTTGCTCTCGCTTTTGGATGTTACCATAGCTGGATTAACAAAGAAAGCATTCTAATATTAATGTTCTTTATAGGAGCCGCCAATTCCTTTCAAGGTCCTCCAATGCAGGCTTTGCTTCCTAATATTGTGAGCGAGGATGTTTTTCCAAAGGCAGCAGCCTTAATGGCTTCCGCTTTTCAATTTTCAGTTATAATCGGACCAGGATTGGGAGGAATACTCTATTCCTTGGGACCAGGAGTAGTATATACTCTGGTTGGTGCTTTATTGTTTTTATCAAGCATGGTAATACTTTTTATTTCGGTGAGGAAGGAAGAGGTAAAACTCGAACCTAAGAGTTTGAAAACATTATTTGCAGGAATATCCTTTATTAAAAGTAGACCGGTTATACTTGGGGCTATATCCCTAGACTTGTTTGCGGTTTTATTTGGTGGTGCCACCGCCCTGTTACCGATTTATGCCAGTAAGATTCTTAACGTTGGGTCTATTGGACTTGGGGCATTACGTTCCGCCCCTGCTGTCGGAGCCTTATTGATGGCTGCCTTTTTGGCAAGAAAGCCTTTAAAGAAAAAAGTTGGTCGTACCATGTTCATCGCAGTAATTTTCTTTGGAATATCAACTATAATATTTGCAATATCAACTTCCTTTATAATATCCATCTTGGCGCTCTTTGTATTAGGCGCTTCTGATGTAATCAGCGTTGTCATCCGTTCTACCTTCGTACAAATGGAAACACCAGATAATATGAGAGGAAGGGTTAGCTCCGTAAACCAGCTGTTTATCGGTACCTCAAATCAACTTGGTGAGTTTGAATCTGGTCTAACAGCATCCTTGTTTGGAACTGTCCCCGCTGTACTTATAGGGGGCATTGGTACGATGGTAGTGGTCATGCTTTGGATGAAATTGTTTCCTGAGTTGTTGCATATAGATAAGCTCGAAGTCAAAAAGAGCAGCTAACAATAGTAATAATGCTTAGCGGCGCAAAGACGAACTATAATAAATCAGCGGCCGATTAAGGCCGCTGATTTATTATAGTTCGTCTAGTGTTACTTTGCTGTACTCTGTTCCCAGCGAATTTGCCGATGTTTGATAGATAGTCGACACAATTATGTTATTCTCTTTCAAAAGCGCATTTGAAGCAATGTAATCGGCTACCCGAAGCGCGATGCCACATCCAGCTTTAATGCTGGACGGCAAAGGCATCACCCCTACCGAATATCCAGCCTGCAACAGCGCTTTTTCGGCAAAAATGGCCGTATGTGTGTTGGCAAAAGTAAGAACATAAGACACAAAAAGCCTCCTAAATATTGATAATTCGCTTCGCACTGGCCATGGCAGTAACGATACCATACATGTTGGCGATTTCACCGACACTGATTTTCTCCGTAATCCCGTAATAATTGGTACAGGTACCGCAAGTCAGGATGACCGTTCCAGCCGCTGCCAAACCACGCAGGTCTTCCAAGCTGTTGGAATCACTGCTGGTAAGGTACGATCCTGAATTATAAAACAAAACATGTGTGGGCGGTGGCGTAAGCTCTTGTAAGGCATAGATGAAACCTTTGATCAGTATCTGCCCCAGTTCCTGACTACCTTCCCCCATGGTATCCCGGCCAATGGCGACAACCAGCCCCGAATCTGCTTCTGTCGCGCAATTGTCCACAGCACAACCTTCACCAGCAACAATAGTTACCTCGATAATGCCGTTTTCTTTTTGAGAATATTCGCTTTGATAACCTTGACCAGTTGCCATCTTTTGAAGATTTTGCCGCGCAATGTCGTTGTCAACTAAAACAGCGACCACGCCGCCTGCTTCTCCCATCCTCTCCAACGCTTTTTTTGCTCGTATGACAGGTATGGGGCAGACTTGCCCTATGGCGTCAATTTGAGTCATGAGTATTCCTCCTTATCGTAATATAATCGTTAACTTTTGCGGTAAGAGTACTTCTCCCACTATTCGAGCTTGTGGTTCCACTTCTTGAATGGCACTTAATAACTCCTGTGCGTAGGATTTTGGTGCACTGAGAAACAGTCCTCCGGAGGTCTGCGGATCCAGCATCAATTCCTGCAAAGGAAACGGAGTGTCACCAAGCTCTACGAAGCCCTGCATATGATTGCGGTTGCGCTGTGCAGCTGCAGTTATTAGATAATCTCCGGCATACTTATAAGCCTGTGGGATATATGGCAACTCCGAAGGATATAATACCAATGATGTGGCTTCCCCTGCCATTTCCCTGGCATGGGCTAATAGTCCGAAGCCTGTGATATCAGTGCAGGCACTGATCGGAAAACTGTGCATTCTCTCCGCTGCATATTTGTTTAGCCGTTGCATGGAGGAAATCGCCGCCTGAACAGTTTGATCATCTGCCATTTCTCCACGCAATGCAGCCATGACAATGCCTATGCCAAGCGGTTTGGTGAGAATCAGCTGATCTCCAGGTGCCGGGGTATTATTACGCCAGATCCGTTTCGGGTCAAGACGTCCAGTGACAGCCAGACCATATTTGGGCTCTTTGTCATAAATAGAATGCCCCCCGCAAAGTACCGCCCCTGCTTCTTGAATCTTTTCTGCGCCGCCGGCTAAGATTTCGCCCAAGGCGTCTAACTCCATGTGCTCTGGATAACAAACAAGATTCAGAGCAAAAAGCGGCGTACCGCCCATGGCGTAGACATCGCTCAAGGCATTAGCCGCTGCGATGCGACCAAACGAACGGGCATCATTTACCATCGGCGAGAAAAAATCTACAGTAGAAACAATGGCAGTGTCCGCATCAATTTGATAAACAGCCGCATCGTCCGAGGCATCAAAGCCAACTAACAGCTTAGGGTCGCAAAAGGTAGGTAGATTCGATAATACCTTGGACAATTCGCCTGGACCAATCTTTGCCCCGCAGCCGCCCGACGTACAGTTTGACAATAAACTTATCATGTGAATCACTTCCTTAACATAGCTATTTGCATTATACTGATATAAATGTACCACAGTACAGATTGGAGTAAAAATGATTTATCTGGACAATGCTGCTACAACCTTAACAAAACCAGATTGCGTCAAACAGGCCGTTTCACGAGCCCTAGATACGTTCGGTAACGCTTCACGCGGAGCGCATACACCGGCGCTAGAGGCTCTCCGGATGCTGATGGAAACGAGGCTAGCCCTGGCCGCACTCTTTGGGCTTGACGACCCGATGCGCGTTGTATTCACGCCTAATGCCACGGTTGCCTTAAACATTGCCATTGCTGGTATTAAAGGACATATTGTCACAACCACCGTGGAGCACAACTCAGTACTGCGTCCGATCTACAAGCGAGAGGATTATACCATTGTCCCTTGTGACAGCTTGGGACGTCTTTCGATAGAAGCAATTTCCGCTGCTATTCGGCCGGACACCGGCGCCGTAGTACTCGCACATGCTTCCAATGTGACTGGCAACGCCTTCGATATCCAGGCGATCGGCGAATTATGTGCAGCGCGTGGTGTGCACTTTATCGTAGATGCCGCTCAAAGCGCTGGGCTTTTGCCAATTGATATCAAGAATATATCGGCGCTTTGCTTTACAGGTCATAAATCACTCTTTGGGCCGCAAGGCACCGGCGGGCTCTGTTTGGGAACCGATTACAGGCCCGATCCCCTGTATGTAGGAGGAAGTGGTCATCATTCCTTTGACATCAAACATCCCCAGCAATTGCCCGATGCCTTGGAAGCTGGTACGCAGAATGCACACGGAATCGCAGGGCTTTTGGCCGGAGTACAATATATACAATCCGCTGGCCTATCGACAATTCACAAACGGGCCGATATCTTAGGGCGCTTGTTTGCCCATTCGCTAGTGGATACTCCCGGCGTTACGCTTTATGGCGATTTAGAGGCGCCCCTCCGTACACCCATTGTTTCTCTCAATATCGAAGGGTATGATTCCGCTCAAGTGGCCTGTCTATTATTTGAGAGGTATGGTATTGCCGTGCGCGCGGGGGCACATTGTGCGCCATTAATGCATGATGTGCTCAACTTATCCGGCTCTGTCCGATTTTCGTTCTCGCATTTCAATACGCGAGAAGAGACGGAATTTACTGTCGATGCTGTTCGCACATTGGCTCGTCGATAATCGAACGAAATATCAGATGCCAACTTACTGGCATCTGATATAATAATTCTAACTTATTATTTGGGTAATTAGAATCTTACCACTTTTTACATCTTGTTTCAATTAGGTCAACAGAATATGCTTTAAAGCTAACCCCCCTCAGGTTATAAAAGCCAGAGCGTTCAGATACGCGCCGGCTCCTAAATATATACATTACAATAATTTTTATTCATACATTTCTAATGCTGTAATCCAATCGAAGGGTCTATTGCTTGAGTGGAATCATTTTGCCATATAGTACTGACTGTTTGGCTTTCAATAGCTGAGTTCTGTGCCAACAGTGGCTGATTCTGTTGAGAGAATAGAGATGGGTCAGCTAATGTAATGATTGCTTGTGCTGTGGTTATACCGAAAAGAAGGTGATTGAACAGAGCAGAATAGAAGCTTTTTGTCAAATGAGGTTTTGCGGTGAATAGGCTCAATCGCGTACCGAGGTTATATAAACCACTCCAAGCGACCATTCCGACAAAGGCCCCTTTGAGAACGTGATGGTCTTTACCAGTCCTTTTCAGCAATTGAAAAATAGGGATACCCAGCGTTGCTCCAACCACCATGTGTAGGATTTCGCCAAGTACAAAATTTTTTGTCTGGTTCGTTCTAAATGCCCTCATAAAAAAAGATCCTGCTATGTGTCCTTGCATTAGTTCAGTTTTTTTGGTTTTCCATAATATAAAGCTTGAAGATTCCATTACTAAGGTACCAATTATTCCGCCGACCAGACTAACCATTATTGAATCCTTCATTTTAGTGACCTTGTTTAGGACATTCCATAGTTTTGTAAAAGTCTCCAATGAATTTTCCTCCTTAAATTTAAGGTACTAATAATGTTCCCTAATTTTTAGATAGTAGTAATCCTTTTATTTCCTACCACATTCTTATCAAAAGATAGCTTTGCAAGAGCAAAAATAACTCTTTATGTCAAAAAAGTTATTTTTTTCAGAAGTTAGAGCGGAAAATATTGTTCTGGGCTACAGAGAATATTTGCCTTGTTGGGAGGAATTTGAAGGAAACGTGTGGAATATTTATAGTTAGAGTTGGTTGGACAGGTCGGGAGCAGTCAGGGACGATAGGTGTTAATTAAGTGTAATAGGAATTTAGATGGAGGGTATCAATTGAAACCAACTCGTGTACTCGTATTTTCGGCAACCTTTGGGGCTGGTCACGTAAAGGCTGCAGACGCTATTATAGAAACAATTAAAAATACTAAGCCATCTGTAGAAATAATCCATGAAGATTCTGTAGCTATACTCAACAGGAAGGTAAATTCGTTCCTTTGTGCGTTTTACATTTTTTTAATGAAGAGGGCACCCAAAATTTGGGGTTTATTTTATAAACAAACGCAAGATTTGTCGAAGGATTCGCTCTTTCAGCGTTTACTTAATTTGAGTGGTCGGAGTCAGTTTATTGCTTATCTCAATATGTCAAAACCTGACATCATCGTTTGTACGTATCCAACAGTGGCTGGGGTATTGGCACAGTTGCGGGAGAAGGGTGAGCTAAATATTCCGTTAGTAGTCGTTGTAACGGATTATACTGTCCACAGTCAATGGATACATCAAGGCGTTGATAGTTATATTGTCGGGAGTGCTAAGGTTTACAGGGGATTTATTGCGCGAGGAATAGAACCAAGCCGTATTCAGATATCTGGAATTCCAGTCAATCCACGTTTTGAGCGTGATTTAAATAAAGAGGATATACTCAGAAAATTAGGTTTCGTTGATAATCGTTTGACATTTTTAGTTATGTGTGGCGCTTGTGGTGTATTAGATAAAGCTAAGTGGATCTGTAAGCAGATAGCAAATGTTCAAGCGCCAGTTCAAGCCGTTATTGTCTGC
>OMOF01000803.1 GCA_900290375.1 Candidatus Desulfosporosinus infrequens | reverse complement strand
GTAAAAGGAGGCAGAGAGTGAGATGAATCCTTTTGAACGCTGGGACGACTGGGAATGGGAACGGGCAATCCATGAAGTGGGGAAAGAACAGGGACGGGGTAAATCTGCACCGCGCTTCAATCAGCAACCCGGACGCAATCGAAGCCCAACGAAGCCGGGCTGGGGGAACATCTTTAAACATTGGAACGGAACTCAGAAACGAACCATCATAGCGGCGGCCTTATTTCTGTTAGTCTTTTTTAGCGCCAATGGCCCAGACGGAGTTTCACTTACGATCCATTCGATTTACCGGAGCGCAATGGACTCGGGTAATTTTTACGAATCAATAAACGGCATGGCCAAGGATGCCTTGTCGCTTGGTGGGGTGGGTAATAAGAGCGTTCCTGTCGATGCGAAGATGAAAGGGATGTTTTTGCCCCCTATTTCCGGGGCTGTAGTTGCTGCATTTGGAGCTGTGGGAGAAGGGGGAAGCAATGCCTTGGGTTCAATTCATAACGGGATTGATGTGGCAAGCGCTTTGGGGATTCCCGTCGTTTCACCCGCGGCTGGGGTTGTTACCTTTGTGGGGACTGACCCCCAATTAGGAAAGATCGTAAAAGTGGATTTTGGAGATGGCTGGACCACAGTGCTCGGGAATCTGGGCGAAATTACTGTGCAAAAGGGTCAGCGGGTTGAGAGGGGAGAAGTTCTTGGAACGGTTGGGCTTTCCGCGCCTCTGAAGAAGCCCTGGCTGCATTTCGAATTGAGAAAAGATAATCAGCCAGTGAACCCGATACCCTACCTTGTACCACCCAAATCGTAAGAACATCGAACCACGTAAACGAGGAGGAGGAAAAATGGAACTCGTAAAAATTTACGGGGTGAGCATTCGAATCCATCCCACATTTCTCTTAGTTTTGGCAATCTACGGAGTCCTGGGTTTAGTAGCCCAGGCTCTTCTCGTCTTTAGCCTAGTGCTCGGGCATGAATTGGCGCATCTCTTGACGGCCAAAGCGTACGGATTTAAAATCGTGGGGCTGGAGCTGTTTCCCTTTGGAGGAGCGGCTTATTGCGATGACCTCTTTGAAGGGAGAAAACTAGAGGAGAGCGTGATGGCGTTCGCCGGTCCAGCCTTTAACGTGGTACTTTTGTTTGGGGCACAGGTGTTAAGGTGGAACGGGATGTGGGCGGGAGAACTGGCTGAGGATTTTGTACGGTATAACTTTTGGTTGGCGGCCTTTAATTTAATCCCCGTTTTGCCGCTTGATGGCGGACGTGTTCTGCGGGCTATTTGCGCAGAAGGTTTCGGA
>OMOF01000775.1 GCA_900290375.1 Candidatus Desulfosporosinus infrequens | reverse complement strand
TACTTGTTGAAAGTCTTGAGTATAGCCATCGTACCTGCATAAAATAAGAATAACTGGAAGTTAGAAGTTTTAAAGATACATTCAAAATATGAGTCTTTAGCGAAGGTCGTTTAAGTTGCATAATAAGTCTATTGTGTAACAAAATCATATAACTCTATCGAGTAATTGGGTGGTTCGCTTACCATACTCAAATGATATGGTTGCTTCCCCCTGAATTTAACTGCATAAACCTCCGAATTATAGTTTGGAAAGTGAGTTCTTATAAGTTGCTCCATATAATTTCGCCTGTCACGATACCTCTTAAGCCCTGCACTTGCTTCACTTGTGATAAGATATTTTTCTTCTATTTTAATCCTTTTAAATGTTTTGTTTTTTGGAATTTATAAGACTTTAGTCATTGGAGGCGATAGAACCTTTTAATGTTTCAATAATCTTTTCAAGTGAATAGCTGGATTGAGAAATGAATTCTTCAGAATCCTTCATAATCCTGTTCAGGTTACCCCACTGCTTATACTTTTTATATTTGTCTTCCCTTACAATTCCCAATGCTTCTGCTACCAAAGAAATGTAATTAACTATTTCAAAATTATGTTTCAGTTCCTCTTTGGCAAATATATTATGACAAGTCTGGCATATATCTATTAATATTTCAGCCCCTGTTTCCTCGGCTTCCAGCAAACGTATATCTCGAACAAATTCCATACTTTCCGAGAAAAAGTCCATTGCAGAACTGCCACAGCATGCGGTATTTTCACCATGGCGGGCCATCTCAATTAGATCAACCCCAGGGATCTTATGTAAAACCTCCCGAACCGAAGTAATATCTAAACCCATATACGCAATTTTACATGCTTCGTGGAGGGTAACTGTTTTATCAACATTCTTGTTGAAAGGTAGTTTATCAACGTTTAGCGTCAGAAATTGCGGATATGAAATAATATTAAAAGGCATTTCCGACACCTTGGAGAATGTCATATCGAACCTGCATTGACATGTTGGACACCAAAAAATCACTGTTTCAGGGTTATATGAGGAAAGTTTACCAATTAGTTCTTGTGATGCATTATACCCTTTTTCGACAACTCCTGCTTCAAGGTAAACATTCCCACAGCAAAAATCCAGCCCTGGTACAAAAGCATAATCTTCACCTATGATGTCCATAATATCCAGAGCTTCAAGCACCTTTTCCGGTTGGAGATAGACGTTACATCCTGGAAAGAAAACATATCGAGCTGACTTCTTGTAAGTTGGTATAAATATCCTTTTATAATCCTCTGCGGATACCTGTATGCTGGCGAGAACCCTTTGCTTAGCATATTGATCCTTTGGGTCTGTATAAGGTATTGGAGCAAGCCCTTTAAGGTTGTATTGCCACTTTATTATCTCATTAATTAATAGAGGATTTAATCCTTTGGGGCAATGTTTCTTTACACATTTATAGCACTCCATACAAGCAAACGCCTTTATGTATACCTCATCATTTTTCACACTGTTTGTTAAAAAGTCTATGACTTTACGCTGGACCTCCATCGGCGAATGATCTTTCAAATCAGTATGTTCAATAATCGGACATTCTCTAATACACTGACCGCAAAGGGAGCATTCTTCTATTACTCGATTTCTTTCTTTTTCAAAGTATTGTGTTAACAAATTTGGCATATTTGTAGCTCCTTAAAAATTTAGTTTGGTCTATATCCAAGAGCATCTTAAATCTCTAGAAGTAATGTAAAGTTCCTTTTCTTGTCCATTATATCTCTAACTGATAAATGATTACACACTGTGGAAGATTTTTCGTCCATTTAGAAAGGTTCATATCCAGATTGAACTGGTTATGAACCTCCAATTGTAATAGGGCATTTAATGATAGAAATTATGATTCTTTTAATTAAGCTGTTGGAATGGCCTTTGCTGCAGCGACTGCTTTAGCAAGCAGACATTCGTCAGAATGTTTATCTCCACATTTAAGACAAAGCTCCCCCAATGCAGCAAGTGCAGTATCTTTTTTAGTAGCG
>OMOF01000356.1 GCA_900290375.1 Candidatus Desulfosporosinus infrequens | reverse complement strand
TTTGCAACAAGTAATGATTCAACGCTCATCGCTGGGGAAGTCAGTACCGTCAATGTTCTACTCTATGACGCAAACAATCAACCGTTTTCCGGAAATCTGACGGCTGATCTAACTGCGCCTGATGGGACAGTGAAAATTTATCCGATAAGTGGGAATAATGGTACTTATACCATAACGGGTCTAAACCCCTTGACAGCAGGTAGCTATACGTTAACGGCCAGAGAAAACTTTAATCAGTATGGTAAGGTATATTCAGCCTGGGGGACAATCAAGGTGATTAATGCTGTAGCAACAGTTACAGGTAGCCTGGTCATGAATTCCGTCAGCCTGATTAATATTAAGCTGGCCGATAGTAATGGTAACCCACTGGCGGGCAAGGATGTTACAGTAGACGCTTCGGCGGTTGGTGTAAGTGACCAGGATATAACCACCCTCTCGGACGGGACCTGTAATTTCTCGATAACCCCAACGCAGATGGGTACCGTGTATTTTCAACATGGTGGTCTGGTCGTGGGTTCTCTCGCAGTGGCTGGTGGAGCAGGGGCAACTGTAACCACTACCGGTTCGCTAGTTCTCAACGCTCCAAGTTTAGTTACCGGAACCCTGCGCGGTTCCGACGGTAATCCGTTAACTAAGACCACTGTGACCCTTGACGAATCAGGAATTGCTGGGACCTCCCAGACTTACACAACTCTGAACGATGGGACTTTCAGTATTTCAATGACGCCCACTCAACTTGGCAAGGTCAATTTTCTCTACGGGGGGGATATTGTCGGAAGTATGACGGTACAGCCAGCCTACGTTGCCAACCCCCGTATCGGCGCAGACATCTCTGACAATCCCAGCATGTCCGTCGCTGTCGCTCAGAACGGTTGGACCAGCGCCCAAAATGTCATTTTGACCAGACAAGACGTGTTGGTGGACGCCATGACAGCTATTCCTTTGTCTAAGAAATTCGATGCACCGATCCTGATGACGGAGTCCGACAGCTTACCGGATGCAGTGCTGGCCGAGATTAAGAGCCTGAAGGCTACCAACGTTTATATTATAGGGGGTGTTGGAGCCGTCAGTACAGGGATAGAAAACCAGCTAACCAGTCAAGGACTGAGCATTACCAGACTGAGTGGAACGGATCGCTATGACACTGCCGCCCAGATTGCTAAATTGCTTGGTCCAGCCCCAACTGCCTATTTAGCCTATGGTTATGGAGAGCCTGATGCCATCGTGGGGAGTGTGTTTGCGGCTGAACAAGGATACCCAGTACTCCTGACGGACAGCTCGAACTTGCCGGCATCCACCCAAAGCTATTTATCTGGGGCAGGTACCAAGCATATATCCATTCTCGGTGGAGAGGGCGTGGTAACCCCAGCGCTGGCAGAAACGTTATATAAATATTCTGTGACACGTCTAGGGGGCAGCGATCGCTATTATACTGAGCAAGCGATCTGCGATGATTATTTTGCGAATAAGCCGGCCGTTGATCAATATCCACTCTTCTTTGCTTCTTCTTCAGTTTCCCCAAATGACGTCGGGGGTGGCACTCCAGATGCCTCAGCTCTCTTAGCGGGAGCTCTAGCGGCGAAACAAAATGGCTTATTACTGATGGTACCCAGTGATACCTTACCCGATGGGGTCAACAATTTCCTGCTTTATAATAAAGTCTTTATTCCCCAAAGTACGGTCGTAGGGAATGTGAATGCTGTCGATGGAGCTTTGGAGACCGAGCTGGAATCCGTGTTAAGTCGTTAACAAGTTTGAGAAACTAGATTCGTAGGGGCACGATGTATCGTGCCCCTTTCCGTCGAACCCTTTGTTATTTTAATCCTTGATTCCCGTGAAAAATTATACCTATGTTAATAAACCCTGATTTTAAAAATTATACCTACAAATTGAATTGCGAATCATTATTTTTGTGACTATTCAGGTACTCAGTTAATTAACCACAGATTAACACAGATTAACACAGATTAACACAGAATAAATACACCAATAATGGCATAGGTCTGTGAATCCCGTTCCACATTCTCCATCCCCTTTATCCTTTGTCTGTGTGTTTTTATACTAATCGTTCTTAATCTGTGTAATCTGTGTAATCTGTGTAATCTGTGGTTCCCCGTTCAGAATTTCCCTAGGCGTATTTACAGCGTTTTTCCTTGTAGGTATAAAAAATGCGGGATTTTAGGTTGTTATTTTCTTTCATATGCCTTATAAAAAAATCTTATAATTCTGATGACTAATTAATTGCTATATCTAAGGTAATGTGGTATAATTCGAAGTTGGGTTATACAAG
>OMOF01000774.1 GCA_900290375.1 Candidatus Desulfosporosinus infrequens | reverse complement strand
CCCCCCCATCGCTTTATAATCAAAGGTTCCCCTCTGCCGTGTTCCAAGCAAGCGTAGAACCCGGGCCAAGTTTTTGAGTTAAAAAGGCCCAAGTTTTTGGAAAAAAATTTAAAACAAGGTAACTTCCTTGAAATATCCACATAAGTAGCGAGACGTTTGTGCGTGTTGAGTTTGTTTTGGAAGGTATGGGGATCTTGTATACCCACCTATTTTTAAGGAGCGGGTAACTATGAGCACAGGTATATTAAGAACGTCCGTGCGTCGAAGCAGTGGAAGAAATGCCGCGATGCTTTTTTCACGTCCAAGTTTGGGCTCTGCCAAAGCTGCGGTTCCCCCGATCAGATCGTCATTTACATCAAACCAATTATCGCGAGAGATGTAAGACCAACCATGCCAACTGCTATGGCCTGGATAATTCGAAACTGCTCTGCCGGATATGTTATGAACTGCATCACAGCAAACAGAGTGACCAGCTAAACTGCATTATGCCAAGGCGACAACGTCTTCAAGAGGGGGTAAGAAAAAATGGATAAGGACTCAAGATACAACCAGATTCAAGATGAGTTAACAAAACTTTTTAAGGATGTGCAACCAGAGCAAATGCAACTGGCGAACCGCATCATCCAGCGTATTGCCTTTATGCATGTGACTCTTGAGGACCTGGAGGAAGATATTAAGGCGAACGGAACCTACGAACAGACTAAAACTAGACCGCACAAGATCCGCGAGAGGCCCGTTGTGAAGACCTACAATGCTATGATCAAAAATTACAACGCTACGATTAAGCAGCTAGTTAACCGGCTGTCAACACAGAAAAACGACGAAGCTGATGATGAGCTCCTTGTATTTCTCAGTAAGTATAGGTAATTACCCAATGTGGTAAGGTCATGGTTAGATAATACTGTATGAAAAACTCAACCTTAGATTTTCGGCTATAATCAGCGCATATCATTTAGACAGTTGAAGTATTGGCCTAGCCGCGTTAAGCAGGCACAACAAATTCCCAGTATGCAAAACAACCTCATTCATGCATGGGGATTGATCAATAAAGAATAGAAGTACCCAGAGCCTTTTTTCAGTTCTTTTGGGTGCTTCTATATAATTAATAGTGAAGTTATTGTAATTGAGTTTATGGGCATGCCAAAGTAGTGAGTCCTTTGATTTTTGATACAAACTAGATAAGCGAAAGGGGAAATATATTATGGAGATACAACAAAACGTTGAGTATTTACTGAGTGTTCATTATCTCAAGAAATTGAGAGAACAGGGGTTCATAACATACGAGCAGTACGATGAAATTGATAGATTGAACAGAGCATCCTTTTTAAGGGGTAATGGGCGAAAATCCGCCTAAACACCTTTTTTTGCTTTACTTATTGCCACACGAAAGGAGCGCTGTTTTTATGCTCAATTAAATATTCAAAGCCCCTAACCTTAACAGAGTGCATTGGTGAGTGCTATCCCATGTCACTTATTGCGACTTGATTTCAACAAGCGGCACTGAGACGTCCATTGTTTTGTTGTTGCGAAAAATAGTGATAGTAACCTTATCGCGGGGTTTATACTTGAACAACTCATGCGTTAAATCCAAAAAACTATTAACAGCATTGCCGTTTATTTTTGTCAACACGTCACCTGCAAGGATTCCTGCACGGTCAGCTGGGCCGCCAGGCATAACTTTGGAAACATAGGCCCCATCCGGCCATCCCTGTTGACTGGCGTATTCTGGCGTATACCTGGAATCTATTTGGACATTGAGGCCGGGATGACTTGCATATCCCTTCTCAATCAATTGTTTAATTGTCGGTAATGCGTCTGAAATTGGGATGGCAAAACCCATTCCTTCAAATCCAGTTTCCTGATATTTAGCGGAATTAATTCCGATAACTTTACCCTGGTAATTCACAAGTGGACCACCGCTGTTTCCAGGGTTTATTGCGGCATCGGTTTGGATGAGATTAAAACTTGCTTCCCCCTGAATATCTAAAATGCGATTTGTTGCTGAAATAACACCTGTGGTCACGGATCGCGCAAATTCTTCTCCTCCAGGGTTCCCGATCGCTACCACCGGATCACCAACTTGAAGTTTCGAAGAATCTCCAAGTTGTGTGGCAGTTAAGTTTTTTGTATCGGCAATTTGAACCACAGCTAAGTCTGTACGACTGTCGGTTCCCACCAATTTTGCATTAATATTTCGGCCATCGGCTAGACTCACAACGATCTTTTCTGCTCCAGCAACAACATGATTATTAGTAATAATATAACCATGTTGTGCATCTATGATAAAACCGGAGCCACTATCTACTTCAGCATCACCGCCCCCACCGAATAATGATCCTTGGGATTGAAAATTAGCAATCCCAACTACTGCCGGTCCAGTGACTTTAGCAATCTGAACAACTGGAAAGTTGGTGGTTCCGTCAGTCTTGATGGTCGGGGTTGTTGGACCGGCATTTAAAACTACTCGGTTTGATGGCACAGTTTGTTTATTCCCATAGATAGAAGGGACCAACGCTACTGCCATGACCCCACCCAGTAAAGCGCTAATTAAAGCAATTACAATGATTGGATTAAAACGGGGTTTTTGCGCTGAATAATTATTTTTTTCATTATAATAGCTCATGACTTCCCCTCCCTGTTAGTATTCCTTCAATCAAGAATCAGTTCATATGTGGTATGCCGAGGAGCAACATGCATCTGCTTATATTTGCACTGAAGAAAAAGGTAATCTCTTCACACAGTCATTTTCGACGAATGCGGAGAAATTACCTTTAATTTACCTAAGCATTCTTAGATGTGTTTACTTGTGGTTTGTAAGAGACTTGACCGTCTTATGGACTGGCTTAGCCTTACTAGATGTACGATTGGTAGATGTATGAGACACTTTTGCATGGTGTGCAGAAAAAAGGGTTTTAGCACTGACAACACTGGCTGTTCCTAATAATA
>OMOF01000773.1 GCA_900290375.1 Candidatus Desulfosporosinus infrequens | reverse complement strand
CGAGGATTGCGAAAAAATATTTGATAAGTTCGTGCAAGTGGGAGACGCTTTAACCGATAAACCCCAGGGATCTGGATTGGGGCTAGCAATTTGTCGACAGATTATCGAATTACATGGTGGCCGAATTTGGGTTGAAAGTGAGTTAGGGCAGGGTAGCGTCTTCTTCTTTACCTTACCAATACAGGAGGGGATATAATATGGCAAAAATATTAATTGCTGATGATGAAAAATATATACGGCTACTATTAGAACAAACATTGGAAGAAATAACGGATGAAGGGGTACAGCTGTTTTTTGCAGTGGATGGAAAAGAAGCCCTTGATATCATACAAAAGGAACAGCCAGAGCTCGTTTTTCTGGATTTAATGATGCCCAAACTTACAGGACTTGAAGTTTGCGATCTTGTTAAGAATAAGCTAGGTTTGGAAAAAATATATATTATTATGCTGACTGCAAAATGTCAGGTTGGTGACATGCAACGTGGACTAGGGATTGGTGCTGATAATTACATAAGTAAACCTTTTGATTTAGATGGAATTATTGAAATTACAAAGCAGGTATTAGCAATGTAGTAAATCTGAGGATTGTATAAAAAAAGACATCTGCCGGGCATTTTTAATGCCCGGCAGATGTCTTTAAAAATGGCTTTTAAAAGACTAGAAAGTCCATATCAGGTTAGAAATAACTTCTCTATCTGCGCCAGTCTGTCCAGGGACTGTAAAGTCGCAGTACTTAATGTTGAAGTTGGCATTTTTGGTAAGCTTATGAGCGTATTGATAAATATAGGCTTTATATGCATTTCCCATATTGTTGCCGCCCGATGGATAAGACCAACCACCATAGCCACTATTTGATTGATCAATGTTGTACCATAAAGCTATCTCGATCCCACTTATAAGTAGCAGAGGCCACATAGGCTTTATTTTGGGTGGCAGCATTGGATTTATCATATTCGGCATTGATAATAAAATTCGGGCTGATATTATACGTAGTATTCAGTGCAGTATAATTCAAGGAGGTTCCAGAAGGACCAATATCTTGTTTGGAATGGGCAAAAGCGATTCCTGCAGAAAGATTGCTACTTAGTTTCGTACTCGCGTCAAAGCCATACCACTCGGTTGGTTGATTGGCAGTTAGCGGCCAGTTAGGAGCGCCTTCAGTCGTGATTTTATTGGTTTTACCACCAATAAAGCTAACTTTAAAATCACCAATCGTGCCACTGGTAACTAAGCCATCAAATTTATTATCAACGCCAGCAGCATCGCTACCTGTGTTTAGAATCAAGCCTTGTCCAAGATTCACATCTTGGCGACCAAGGGTGTATTTCCAAGAACCATTAGTCAATTTTATTCCATAATTATCAAAGCTACTGTCTTGATTTCCATTGCCAATGGCGGTAACCGTGCCACCTACCGTATTGCGGTTTGTAAAACGGGCAAAATAAGTGGTCTCGTCATCAATTTTACCGTTAAAGTTAACACGCTCGCGGAATTGCCAATAGGTTTTTTTGACAGGAGAAGAACTTGGTCCTGAGATGGTATCGTTAAGTACTAGGCCACGTAACCGGAAATCACCAGTGATTGCCAGTTTATCACTTTTATCATCTAACGTTTTTACTTGGGTTTCTAATGTAGAAACGCGAACTCCTAGTGTCGATAGCTCTTGGGAAAATTCAGTGGATAATTTGTTAATCAGTACTTTGTTGGCATCATCGGCTTTATCGCCATGTTCCAT
>OMOF01000588.1 GCA_900290375.1 Candidatus Desulfosporosinus infrequens | reverse complement strand
CTGGAATAACAAGTCCTTCTACATCATCAAGTTCTTCTGCTTTTCTAATTTCAACAGCTGTAACCCCACAGCGTTCAAGCATCCAGCAATGTTCACGAAAAGCTCCCTGTAATGCTAACACTCCTATTTTCATATCTGCCTCCACTGACCGTTCCCCGTTTTATTACCAACCGCGATCTTGCATACGCTCATGGTCAGATAATGTAGAAATTTCAATCCCCACCATTGCCTCGCCAAGATCACGAGAAATTTCACCCAATAACTTAGGATCATTATAATAGGTAGTTGCCGCCACGATTGCTTTCGCTCTCTTCATTGGATCACCAGATTTGAAAATACCAGAGCCAACAAAAATACCATCGCAACCCAAATGCATCATTAATGCTGCATCAGCTGGAGTAGCAATACCACCAGCAGCAAAATTAACTACTGGTAAACGACCTAATTTTCTAACTTCCATAACAAGCTCTAAAGGCGCAGCAATATTTTTTGCAAAAGTAGCTACTTCTTCGATTGGTAAGTGTTGTAACAAACGAATTTCGCTCATCACCATACGAATATGCTTAACGGCTTCAATAACATTGCCTGTACCAGGTTCACCCTTAGTACGAATCATAGCAGCCCCTTCGCCAATACGACGTAGTGCTTCGCCAAGATTTTTCGCACCACACACAAAAGGAACTTTAAACGTGCTTTTATCAATATGAAATTTATCATCTGCTGGAGTCAAAACTTCACTTTCATCTATGTAATCTACACCCAATGATTCTAAGATTTGCGCTTCTACAAAATGACCAATTCTACCTTTTGCCATAACAGGAATCGTAACAGCATCCATAATTCTCAAAATGATACTTGGATCTGCCATCCGGGCAACCCCACCTGCAGCACGAATATCTGCTGGTACACGTTCTAAAGCCATAACAGCGCAAGCGCCTGCTTCTTCTGCAAGTTTTGCTTGTTCAGGAGTCGTTACATCCATAATAACGCCACCCTTGAGCATTTCAGCCAAACCAGCTTTTACACGAAAAGTTCCTTGTTCCATATGATTACTACCTCCTGTATTTGTTTTATATCTAAATTTGATAATTTCTACTTTTATCAGTAGAAATTTTTATATTCGCTTTAGGAAAAAGAATTCACTTTTTTTCAGTAAAACCTATAATCTAAAGCCCTTAAAAGTTATAATTGTATTATAAAATAAAATAGACCTCTTTGAAATATACAGAATTACTATTTTAGATAGGGACAGTTTGGAGAGTGTTATACGTTATGAACTTGATAATACTGGAATCAACGAAAAA
>OMOF01000594.1 GCA_900290375.1 Candidatus Desulfosporosinus infrequens | reverse complement strand
TTGCCAAGGCAGCACAAGTTTATCTTGTCCCATTCTGGTCGCTAGACCAGCAGCCATCACCACAAATCGAACCAAAGCAACTTACCCTCCTTGGCGTCCCCTGCAGCTATACGCAGATGTTTTGGCCGATATTCTTGGTCTCTAACTTCCCGTTCAATTTCCGCCCACCTGTGCTTGAGGTCGTGTAAAGGCTCCAACGTCTTGACCAAATCCCCGTTATCTGAATTTCTGCTCTGAATATTTAGGAGAATAACCCAAGACATGTGCCCGTATTGGGGAGCAAAAAGAGGAGATCTCAAGAAATAGCGCCAAGCCTTTTCAGCGTTCCAAACTTGTCCAATAAGATCCAGACAACCAGCCGGTCTGTGAACTTGCTCTGCCAGCAGCACTCGCCCCCACAAACCACCATCCAACACTAACACGACGCAATCCGAAAGCTGAGGGATTTGCGGTTCATGAGATTCCCAGCATTTTAACTTAAGTCCCCTAGCTCCATCCCCTTCGACCACCCAATACAAGTCGTGCAACTCGGGGACGGTTCTTTGTCCCCTCATACTCATACTCTTACTTGTATTTACATTTGTACTTGCACTCACGTTAAGAAGCAATTCCTGAATTCCAACGTTGAGGTCAGCTCTTGCTCGTCCGATGGCCTTATCAACTGCTTTCAGGCGAGGACCAATCCATTTCCCGTTTTCTTCAATGACGTTTACATACCAAAAACAAGCACCTTCTTGTTCAAAAGGTGGTGGATTAGGGTTTCTCCAGCTATTCATCGTTTCCTCAGGAAAGACTTTCGTCGTGGTCGTGGCAATAACCCGCTGTCCAGCGGAGACAATTTCTTGAGTGAGTGCTCGCAGACAGGTCGTCTTCCCTCCGGCCCCAATGAACGTGATAACTTGCACACATTTTGTCATGCCCCACAAACTACCTCTTGCCCAACTGTTTGGTAACCCTGTTTCTGAACTGGCCATGTTAGTCTCCTACTACTTTTTATAGGGGGTTTCACGCAGTGGGAGGGTACACCTCAATTTGCCGTCATATTTATAATAAGCTGAGGCGACGGCTGGTGCGGTTGGAATAGAAGCGATCTCACCCACTCCTTTAGCCCCATAAGCGATTGGAGAGGAATTCTTTTCTATAATGATCGTCTCAATCTCAGGCACTTCCGTCGAACGAAAAAGACCCA
>OMOF01000771.1 GCA_900290375.1 Candidatus Desulfosporosinus infrequens | reverse complement strand
CTACCTATAGTTTTACCAAAAAACCTTATAACTAAAATCTCCATTTACACAAAATTATTTACATACCCCGAACTTTCAATTATCAATATACCCGTCAGGCTAATAATGGGAATCAGAACGATACAAGTGGATCTCTTATTGCCTTGGAAGAATTACACTGTACTTTCCGTACTTAATTGTCTATGAATCTAAATAAAGGAGATGTTTAAGTGAAATATAANNATTCTTGCTTTTCTCATAGCTTTGTTGATGTTTATATCAGCGTTGTATAATGTGAATTGGATTTATCGCTCAGTCTTTAGTGCATCCATGGTAGTCTGTCTACTGGTTTTATGGATTGGCAAGCGGAAATTTGGACTTGATAAGATGTTTAATGTTAAAGCCTATATATTTGCAGGTGGGTTAGTTATAAGTTTGGCCATCGCCCAATTTGTAGCATGGAATGATTCGAGAGCTATTAAATGGTACGTTTTTTGGTATTGTGCTTGGACTCGTTTTTTTGTATTCAAATCAATTCTGGATGTATGTAACACNNTGCCGTCGCATAGTCTATATAGAGGTCAGACCAAGAACGCGGAGAATATTTTTGGGCCATCCATATTGATGAAGTTCGTAAAACGTGATCTGAAACCTCTGGATCATGAACGAGTTTAATAGAAAATATCACCACTATTTCTTATTATGAACGATGGTGATATCGTTGTGACCTATTTATTGGACCCAAACTCAATTAATTGCTGGATCGAGTCCACATTATCCATAGCATACGTAATTTTAAGTTATTAAAGAATGTTTGGGCCATCGCGTGACGGACTCTGGTCATCATCGTTAGACAACAGTGTTTGCCTGGAAAACATGTTTCATAGCTCTTGATGCTAAAAGGAAGTCGAGGAAAGAGATGCTCACTGAACTACTTAAGTTAATTGTGGCTCACAAATGGGGAAAATATGTCTTTGAACCCTATCGAGAAGGAGACATTGATTTTGCCCTCGTGCCGAAGGAATTTGGTTTATACATACACGTTCCATTTTGCCAAAAGCTTTGCCAGTTCTGTCCCTACAACAAAACTTTTTATAAATTGGAGCAGGCTGGAAGGTACTGTACAGCCCTGTCCCAGGAATTGGAGCTATACAAGCCTTAGTCAGTTTCTGCCGTTTTCCGCTTCGATTTTGGCCCTCAGCCTTATATTCCTCGCCGTCCCAAGGTCGTCAAACTTAATTAAGTAGGCAGCTTTGTCCCGGTCGATTCCGATGACTTCGCCGGCGCTCATGGTGTCGTGCACGATAAGGTCACCGGGTCGAAAAGGGAATTCAGAAGACTTCGCTTCCATTAGCTTCTCGTTGATGTCAATATGC
>OMOF01000343.1 GCA_900290375.1 Candidatus Desulfosporosinus infrequens | reverse complement strand
TTTTTCACTATAGGAAATCCCTTTTTCTTGGCATAGCTCCAAAAGCCTTTTACTATCCATTAGGTTAAGCCTCCCAATTGCTAGGTATTTCCTTCTATTCTAATTGATTGCTCCGATTCCGAATAGACGAAAGAGTTAATTCAAAAAATATTCTTTTCTCTACACTAAATCAATTTAAAGATATAAAAGCCGATAAACCCTTACAGCAGTAAGAGTTATCGGCTTTTTTGTTATTTTACAGGTTACTTGGAACCGTCTAAAACGCCAAACTCAGTTTGCTATTCTTTAAGAAACGGAAAGGAGATAAAACCGAATGATCAATGTTATCTTGGAAAAACCAAAGGAACACATCACTACCAAAGAACTTATAGCTTTTCAAGAGTATTTATTTCACAGGAGTAATGACGGAATATGAAGACAAACAAAAGGATCTGGGTTTTGGTAGGTAAGGAAGCTAATCATTTACTACTTTCAAGGTTAATCCTTGGTAAGAGCCCTCGTGATTTAATCTTACATTTCTGGAACAAGTGGCTAAATAACTATGCAATAAGAAAGGATGAGAAAGCCCATGCCAAAACGCCAGTCAAAACCAGATGTTAAAGCTGCTATCGCCAATGCTTCCCAAGTCTTAGAACACCGTTCTAGGGAAGGTAAAGAGATCCCACGTTTCAGCAACAAACATGAAACTATTGTTGATTATCTACAATCCAGAGAATTCAAGGATTCTAAAGCAGCTTTCCAAGGTCGTGTTCTCAAGCAAGCTATGGAACACCCACAATGGGACCTGGCCGATGCCCGTGGTCACAGTAAGCCAACTGGAAAACGCTTTGAGTATTTCGATGAAGATGGATCTGTACCTGGCGGGATTCAACTGAAAAGCCGGAAGGAAGAAAGCAAATATGCTAGTTATTTGAACGCTATGAAAAAGTATCTTGACACGGGAGACGATACGGAACTTATGAAGTTTAAGAATAAGTCCTTTGTGGATAACGAGGGAAAGAAGGTTCAGTTTCTCACGGACAAAGACACATTGGACAATTTAGCAACCTTTAATGAGTTACCACATGGTGACGATATCTATATCCATTAATGAAAGGATGATTAAGATGACTAATGAAGAAAAACGTAGACAAAGACGGAAAAATGAATTGGGAAGTCAAAAACCCAAATGTGCTATGTGTGGAGAAAACGATATCACAGCGTTATTAAAGGAAACTAAAACAGTACGAACCTTCATGGAAGAACATCATATCGCTGGCAGCCATGAAGGGGAAACAATTCAAGTTTGTCGTAACTGTCATGCCAAACTTACGGATAAGCAGCTTGATTGGCCGGAGGGGGTTATCTCCTCAGAAAGAACACAAGAGATGAATGCTGTAGGTTTTCTTTTTGGGCTTGCTAATTTACTGGAGCTTCTGGCTAAACTGGTTTTTAAGTTTGCTACTATTCTCTTCGATTTCGTAACTGATCATCAAAAGGAGGTCATGGTATGAGTACCAGAGAAATATCAATTGCAGTCAGAGCCCATACCGTCATACCCCGAAAAGAAAAGCCTAATTTTAATGGAGGTAAGAAAAAAGCCGATCTTCGCTTAGCCTATGGTGTCAGGGTGATGGTGATTGACACAGAAACCTCCACTGATATTTACCAAAATCTACACTTTGGATTGGCTGTGATCTATGAGTGTCCAGGTCAAGAAGATCAAGTCTATGTCAATGCTGAGGAAAAAGAAGCTTATCTCTTTTATGGGGAAAATCTGAGTGCTGTGGATATGGTAACTTTAAAGGAGTTTGCTAAAGAAAGAGAAGCCTCCCTAATTTCTCGTAACGACTTCATATATCAAGTGTTTTGGCCGGAAGTCTTGGAATACGGAACCCTTTGTGTAGGATTTAATCTTCCCTTTGATTTATCCCGTTTAGCAATATCCGCCAAAACATTTAAAACGGGGAAGCATAAAGATGATATTGAGTTTAAACTATGTGACAGTTTCTTTTATCCAACCGTTCTTATTACACCAATCGATAGTAAAAAGGCATTCATTAAACTTCGAGCTTCAACCAGACCTGGAACGCGAGACAAACGTAATCCTTTCCGCCAAGGCCGTTTTGTGGATTTAAGGACGTTAACCTTTGCACTTACCAACGAATCACATTCCCTCAAATCTGCTTGCAAACTATACAGGGTGGAACACGGAAAAGAGGAAGCTAATGAACATGGTAAAATAACCATGGATTATTGCCGCTATAATGCGAGAGATGTGGAAGCGACGTTTGAGCTGTATTGTAAAGCAAAGGAGGAATTTGATAAACATCCACTCGTAGATAACTATAATAAACCGCTTGAAGCAGGCAAAGCCTTTTCTCCTGCCACAATCGGTAAAGCTTATTATAGATCAATGGGAATAAAGCCTTTATCAGAGATACAACCGGACTTCCCGCCGGAGGTGTTAGGATATGCAATGTGTGCTTATTATGGTGGAAGATCCGAGTGCCATTATCGAGGAAAGCCAGTTAAGGTTTACCATACGGATGTAACCAGTATGTATCCCTCAGTCTTTACCTTACAGAACCTTTGGTCTTGGGTAACTGCCGATAACTTTCAAGTGGTTGAAGATACCGAGGGAGTTAAGAGCTTTGTTAGTGGTATCATNNGTTTTCTATTCCTGCTTTGGTCCAAGTAAAACCGAATCATGATTTACTTCCCGTTCGAGCTGAATACACCCAAGGAAGTGGTTTTCAAATTGGTCTGAACTATCTAGTCACAGAAGAACCTATGTGGTATACCATGGCTGATATCATTTCAACTATGATTTTAACTAGTAAGACGCCGGAGATTATTAGAGCCATTCGCATAATTCCGGGAAAGCCTCAGGAAGGTTTGCGGGAAATCAAACTTCGTGGAGAAATACCGATCAATCCAGCCAAAGACAACTTCTTCAAGAGGGTGATCGAGTTACGCAAACAAGTGAAGAAACAGGTTAAGACCAAAGGAGATGAACCTGATGCTATGCAGCTATTTCTTAAAATCCTGGCTAATTCTACTTCTTATGGAGTTTATATCGAATTAAACCGCGAGGAAGAATCTGAAGAAACTGAGGTCCAAATTTACGGGCTAAAGAGTTTCCTTTATAAAGACAAGCAAGTAGAAAAACATGGCCGCTATTATAACCCGCTCATTGCAGTGATGATTACGGGAGCCGCCCGTTTGATTCTAGCTATGATGGAGAAAACAACACTAGATTTAGGCGGAAACTTTGCCTTTTGTGATACCGATTCGATGAGCATCATAGATTTGGAAAATGATATGCCGGAAAAGATTGGCCGCCAAGTGGTTGAAAGATTTAAAAGTCTTTACCCATACAACGATCCAAGCGGGAACAGTAGCCTCTTGGAAGCGGAAGATTATAATTGGGGGCGTAAAGATTGGACTAAAGATACAGATAAGAAAAACACGGAAGAAGGAAAGTATTTCCCCCTATACTGTTATATGGTTTCCGCCAAAAGGTATGTTCTTTATAACTTGATTCCAGATGAAAATGGATCATTTAAGCCCGTGATCCGTAAAAAGAGTGATCATGGCTTAGGGCATTTGCGTTCACCCTTATCCAAAAAAGAAGATAAAAGTAAGTGGATTGATGAGGTTTGGCTATCTAATATCTGTCGGGAACATCGTTTAGATTTTCCTGGCATGGCTCAATTATCCGTGAGTAAACCAGGTCTATATAATGTCTTAAACCGAGATAGGGAAAAGCCTTATAGCGAACAGGTAAAACCATTTAACTTTATGCTCGTTGCCTATCCCGAGAATTCTGGTTCACTATTTGGAGGAGATACCCTGATTACAGAGTTTTATTGTCGAGAGCATAAAGCAATTGCATTAAATGGTTGCAGCAATAAAGGAAAATGTAAATATGCAGGAGGTTGCTTTGCTAATTTGCACAAAACCCCTATCACTCCTTATGCTGATGTTAAGGATGCAACACAACTTCCATGGCAGGAAAAGAACACAAAGGGGCCTTTGGCAGTTAAAGTTAATGGTAAAGGATCTAAGGGAAGCTATACAGCAAGCAGCTTTGGACCCGAAAGCGAAGACAATTACTTGTTGACAGATGATG
>OMOF01000768.1 GCA_900290375.1 Candidatus Desulfosporosinus infrequens | reverse complement strand
CATCGAAAGGGTGGAGAAAAAACTCCACCTATCCTATGACGAACTTATCGAGTCCAGATATCTGCTCAGAAGAAATCATTTCGCGTCAGCGCCGAGTCCTGAAGAGCTGGTCGAACGTAAGATGACGCTGAAACTCTTGTACTCTGCCTTTAAAACGCTTGCGGAAGAGGAACAGGCATTAACCGAAGCCTTGTTTTATGAGGGGATGACTGAAAGGGAATATGCGGAAAGTATTGGTGTATCACAGCCAGCAGTATTTCACCAGAAAAGAAAAATCTTAGCGAAAATCAGGAAAATGCTTGGTGGGAAAAATCAGTAATTAATTTGTAGATGGTTAAATTTACTAACTACATTCTCCATTAAACCCCGTAATTCACTGCCATAGCTAGTTTAATAGCTATGGCAGTGAATATTTGTATGGGTAAAATTGGGGTGTGGAAAGAATTAAAATACTTAATATGGTAATTGAGGGTTAATTTACACGTTATCAAACTGCCTGAAAATTACCCTACTTGATGAGAGGGGAATTTTCAACCGGAGGTGAGCATTTTGGGCAAGCAAGAGATCGAAAAAGAACTCAAAGAGGTTCGTGAGCAAATGGCAGGTGTTTTAACGGCTATCAGTGTGGTTTCAAAAGACCTAGCAAAAAAGCTGGTCGAGCTTGAACGAAGGAACAGTGAAGCTAAATAATGCGGCCATAGCCGCTCTCATGAAGGGGCGAGGAATCACGCAAAACCAACTCGCGCGGCTTATTAATGTTCAGGCAGGCTCATTATCAAATGCCCTATCTGGTAGAAAAGGATGCGGTCGAAAAATATTAAGCGGTTTATTGACGTTATTCCCCAATGAAAGCGTAGCAAGTTTAACTGTCAACAAAAGGCAGGTGATTTAATTTTGGAGTTTGCGTATGTGTATGTCTGTTCGCCACTTAAAGGCGATCTCGAAAGGAACATTAGACGTGCAAATGGTTACTGCCGATTTGCAGCATACCAGGGAGTTGTGCCACTCGCTCCTCATGTGGCGTTCTCGCAGTTTCTCGACGACGACATTCCGGAAGAACGTGAATTAGGAATGCAGATGGGGCTAGAATTGTTGAAGCATTGCCAGGGAGTTTGGGTTTTTGGAGCCCGGATTTCGGAAGGAATGGCGAAGGAGATCGCTGAGGCCGAGCGGAGGGGGATTCCGATTCGATATTTCAGCGACAAATGCGAAAAGTTGAGTTGAGCGACCGCCATGAGATTTAAGACAACCGAAGTATTTGAGCGAGCCAAAAATGTCTAGAAACCCATATCATTTAAGCGAGCCAGTCAATGTAAGAACCCCGGGTTTTCTAAGCGAGACAAAAATGTCTAAAAACCCATATCATCTAAGTGAGCCTTTATCAAAAAGAAAACCAATGCCGAGGAGCGAGCCAAGAATGAAAAGCAAACCAATTAGTTCGAGCGTGTCACTCGCCTCGAGAAAACCAATGGCAGGGAGCGAGCCAAAAAAGCAACGGAAACCAGANNAAAGGAAACCAATATCTCTTAGTGTGCCAAAGAAGGGTATAAACTCATTCTTGCAAAGCGAACCCATTTGTCAGTGTATAGCGCAGCGAGCCAATTGAACTTAGAACACCAGGGTTTCTAAGCGAGCCACTCCGGTGGAGAAGACCATGTTACGGAAGCGAGCCATTACGGAAGAGAA
>OMOF01000580.1 GCA_900290375.1 Candidatus Desulfosporosinus infrequens | reverse complement strand
TGGAGTGGGTATGTGTATGACTATGGTGGGGGAGGTTTTGTTTATGCTTCTGGTGGGCAAGCTCTAACGTGTAAGTCTGTGTTTTATGACGGCACATCAGCTCGTGCTTACGCTATAGATTACAGTAATAATTTATATAACTGGGACGCGGGTAGTGATGTGGATGCCAATATTATATTGCCAAATATTTTATATGTAACGTCAGAGAACAACAATACTTTGGCTGTAGATACAAATGGAGACGTATGGTACATCAATGGCAATCCAGTTAAAGTGACCGGGTTTCCAAATGGTACACGCATAGTGTCTGTAGCTGTTGGAGATTCTGGTAATACCTATTATGCACTAGACTCATTAGGGCAATTATGGGTTTGGGGTAGCAATAACTATGGTCAGTTTGGAAACGGCACTTCGGGCACTTCATCTGTAACACCCGTTAGGGCTGCAACTTCAGTTACAAATATTGAAGCTATCTCAACTGGTGAAACTGGAACCATGTATGCTATTACTAGTGGAAATAATATATATAGATGGGGGTACGTTGTGTCAAATCTATCTACTGATCAGCAGTCTATACAGGTAAATCCAAGCCTATTGACAACAGAAGGCAGTTTCACATTTCCAGCCTCTTAAACCAATATTAACCAATTTGAGATACGGGCGCTACGATATCTTCGTAGTGCCTGTATCTTTAAAAAATTGAATTTGGATCTTTCGCAGAGTCAAAGACCCACTAAACTAGCCCATTTGTACTCCCGGAATGATACATGTATACGGTCGTTTAATAGCTGAGATTTTACCTCTAGAACGCACGGTAAAATCACCTCAGTCAGTGCAGTTGACTTAGTAGACTGTAATAAATGTATAGCTAGATGAAGTAACATTCCCATTAAATGTTGCATTAATTATACTTTCCTGAGCTACAGTGTTGCTTAGGTTGTAAGTGCAATCTGTATAGAAAGCTGCTGTAGCATTTACTGTAAAGTAAAGATAGGCATTACCGTTTACATCAGTTGTAACGGTAAACTGGTTCGTTGATGGTGGTTCTGGAAGTGTATAGGAATTGTTACTAGAATTATAGTAATATTGGACAAAACATAACCCTGTAGAAGGTCCGCCAGGAGAATCGTAAGCATAAAACATTCCTAATGTG
>OMOF01000766.1 GCA_900290375.1 Candidatus Desulfosporosinus infrequens | reverse complement strand
TAAAAAAACTAACAAAAAGACAAAAATATAATTGAAACTTATTCTTTTGTTTTTAACTAAACAGGATTCCCTCCAGTTGTGTATGGTGGTTTTGAACACCTTTTTAATACTCTTTCTCCCGGTCACA
Organism: Candidatus Desulfosporosinus infrequens; assembly: GCA_900290375.1. Classification (GTDB taxonomy): domain Bacteria; phylum Bacillota; class Desulfitobacteriia; order Desulfitobacteriales; family Desulfitobacteriaceae; genus Desulfosporosinus; species Desulfosporosinus infrequens. The sequence goes on along the minus strand of OMOF01000766.1, from coordinate 3,309 downwards.
AAGCCGCTTCCGATTTGAATATCATTGCCCTTTGGCATTAATTCACTCCCTAACATAGGCGGACCTTCTGGATTCCCATTGATCCATCATTCCCCCTTGTATTTATCAATCCCCAATAATCTACAAAACGTTGAGAAGATCATCCCTATTAAATAAATTACACCACGCATCAACCCAAATAGCTCGCTTATTTTGGTATTTGAGTTACATAGGGGTATGACAGTTCGAGTGATTTATAGGCCATTCTGATCTCCTCCTTGTAAATAGAAGAAATTAAAGGCTAAATAGCGTTATTTAGATCAATTAGTATACCTTTACCGCTAATTAAGATGATAACAAAAAAGAATGTCATTATTATGACATTCCGCTTTCATTAACCAGATATTATTTCACAATATGACCTGTCACATAAAAATACGTTGTTGTTAAGTAAGACGGCTACCCCTGCAAGTTATTGGAAAGGTAGCAATGTGGGAGTCGGACCGAGAATTCACCCGTATTATGATGCCACACTCTCACCATGCCTGAGATCAAACGCTCACAGGGTATGTTCAACTTTAAAACGCAATACAGTTTTCAATTTATCAGGCTGAGTTTTTCGAGCATCAGAAATATATATCTCCTATGAATTTTAGTTGTTCGTTTTAAATTATTCTGCGTACAGTAATCTTTCATAACCGAAAAAGTCTTTGGTTCGTCATCATATGAGCCTATATGCAGCATTTGAAGACAAAGTCCTTCTTCCAAACTATCGAATTTTACGTTATCAAGCAAAGCGTGAGGTTTCTTAATTTTCAGACTTTTGATTACTTCTTCTGCCAACTCTTCTGTTACGAAATCCGGCTCTCTTATCATAATTGTATAAATCAAACTATTCTTATCCAATATCTCCCTCACTTGTGCTTCTTTTGCTAAGTCCCAAACACCTTCAAGTGGGTACACTGTATAATCAAAATATCCCTCTGGCATTAAACCTTTTTTAGGCAACATTTTCACAGCATAAGCTAAAGAATACAGCACTCCGATGGCATCGGAAAACTCTTGATCATTAGGATTACCTTTTCCATCAAGCATAAAGAATTTGAGCTTTGGCACAGAAACAATTTCGGGTTTGTTTTTAGGTAGGTACAATACTCTTTCTTGCTTCTTCCATTCAAGTTTCATCCTTATCCTCCTTAAAAAGCTCCTGAAGACCCATACGCTAAAATCCAAGGTCAATTAGCTGTCATCGAATTTCCGGATCGAACACGAAAGACGTTCCACTTAATGATCTCTCGAATGAAATCTATGTGGAACGATCAATAGATTAAAGAGCCTTCAGTATCGCTGGAGGCTCTTTACGAGAATGATAATTTTATTGCTATGTTGCTAGTAAAGCAGCCTATTTAATTAGTTTGGAAAGTTCCTTAAACAGAGGTATACCCGCTTGCTTCATCAAATCGTGTATTTAATCCTTCTTGCATATTTAGACATCCTAAGCTGTTTTGAGCACAATATCGCCATCTGACGTTAGTAGACAGGGGCTGTTAGATTGATTAGTTATTCCACAGGATTCTCCTTTTGTATCGTAGATTTGCCGTTCACCGGTTGTAGAATCCGAGACCTGAAAACCATCAGGTAAAACAAAGTCCTTGCCACCGTCGTCTGACCCTTCGTAATCTCTATTATTTCCGCTCCAAGGATAAAGAGAGTAACTGACTCCTTGCTCTGAAATTTGATGCTTTTCAGTTGTAGTCACTCGATAAAGTTTAACAGTATTCATCCTTAAACCCCCTTCGTGCTTAGATCTCCTTCGTGATTCACAAGCAATTTTTTATCCGATATAAGTATATAATACACGCTCGCGTATATCGATAGATAAAAGTCAATATTTCGAGTTTACTTTACCGTCAATCGACGGTTATTTTTATGACCGGGAATCCAAGTGAAAAACTGTGAGGTGAACAGCGAAATCGGGCACCCCTGACTATTTTTATGGGTTCTAACGAATACGTTCTGGCTTTTCCTTGCTACACGATGACTGTGCTTACCCCTTACGATGCCATAAGTGTATTCGCCAAAAACAGCAAAGCTAAACAAAATCTAAACTATCTCATTGGAATGGTTCGTCATTGGTCTATACTGGGTAAATGGAGTATGCCTACAACGGAAGATCAACAACTAATCGAAGTATTTAAACAAGAAATAAGAATTGAGCCAAGCGTGGAGACAAGGCAGATCATAATCAGAATGGTCAGCAAATACGGCTCCATAAAACTATCCCAATATATGACCAAGGTGTTCAATGATAAAACCGAACTGGATATTTCAGAACTTCATATTCAACGGGTAGTCGATCTACTGGAAAATAGTAAACATAAGAACATCTCTCCCTTGGGAGGGGTGTTCTTATGTTAGTCTAACGGAATGCATCGAGCGCGGTACAGAGGTGTGGGAAGACGTTAGCCTCTTCGAGGGGGTTGATAGCACTAAAATCTCCCTGTCAACTTCGACGGGTTATAGAGTGAGTAGAAAGAGGCCCTCTTTAGGCCCCTCGTTTTGTTTCGTTTCATATTACTGTAATTAAATTCGTTCAGTAGAGTAACCCGTTTTCGCCTAGCCCAGTGTATAGTTCAGCGTCCAAGATACGCCCAGTCGATCGATCACCACTGCATTCAATGCCCCCCAGAAGGTCTTCTGCAACTCCATGAACGCTGATCCGCCTTCCATTAGTGCTGTATACAACCGGTTGATCTCCTCCTCGCTGTCCAGTTCCCCACCTTTCTTGATCTCTTCAAAGGGATCAGAGAAAAACATCAAACAGGTGTCATTTACATACAACTCTGCATGAATGATTTTTAATTCATGCCCTTTGAACATTTCATTCACCGCTCCGGTCATTACATTCCTTATCTCACCGCCGAATATGTTCCGATAGAATTCAATCGCTTCTTTACAGTTTTCCACCATAATCGCAGGCACAATTCTTTTCAATTGATTCATCTCCTTTTCATCCTTTTATTGAGTTTGCAATAAGCCCATTCCGACTAGGTTTGCTGACACAGGTTCATACCTATGTTCTCTAGCCCAAATTGAAAGTTGACCAATGTGATGTATCTTATGAACAGCCAAATTGCGCAGTACTTCTCCATATAAATATTTATATGTTTGGTCGTTCCAACCCCCTGGGTACATTATATTGTTCGTTCCACCGTAAGAGCGAATGCTCGTGTTGAAAGATCTGGGAAACAAATCATTGTTCATCTCTCTTCATAATATTTTTGTGCTATTACATCTCCGAATGTGTGTGCACTCAAGAATAATGAGCCT
>OMOF01000760.1 GCA_900290375.1 Candidatus Desulfosporosinus infrequens | reverse complement strand
TAAATTACATAATAGTTACCTATCGAATATGTTCCCATGCGCCGCCCTACCCCAAAACTGTCTACCCTAACTGCTCTAATATGTTCCCATGATCGTACCTAGTCCTATTAACACATCACACAATTTAAACCCTAAACTCCGAAACCCTTGCTACAAGCCACTTTCAAATGTCTTTCTTATGCAGACAAGACACCGTCTCAACGTGCCTTGTCACCATAAAAGAGCTATAAGGTATCACTAAGTTATCGTCTATTTGTAGTTTTCATTCCGAACTCAATCTAAATCTTTGAAACTCTTTATAGGACTTGTCCACATTAGCACTCCCATCGACCATAATCCCAAAACTTATAAGTTACCCGTAAGTATTAATTGGCTTAAATCTGCCAATTCACCTGAATAGTCAGAAAGCGTCTTATCGGATGATTTTGTTATCAAAAATGTCTTAAACCCCAACTCTCGCGCAACCATATCTTCTACTGGGTGATTTCCCACCACTAAACATTCTGTTGGATCCAACTTCAATCTCCTGGCTATTTCCTTATAAAATCCTAAGTGTGGTTTACAAAAGTGAAAATCTTCAATAGATGGTATAACTGCAAACCGCTCCTCTGAGAGTTCAGCCCAACGTATTCGTTCAACAACTGTTGTCATAGGCAGAACCGGGTTCGAAGCTAACGCAGTTATATATCCTTGCTGTAAAGCAACCTCCACTGCTCTTTTACCTTCTTTTTTAGCTCTAACCATACATTGTAATGAGGGAAAGTCAATGGCATGAAATTCTTCAAAGATGGGCCATAATATATTATAAGTTAACCCTGTGGCTTTAGAGAAATCCTCATAGAAAGTTTGCAGATTTGTACGATCAGGCTTAGGTTCCTTAATCATAGTGTTCATGGAACGTAATAATTGTTTGGCGAATCTGGCGGATGGTATGAGATGAGCAAAGCGTGGAGATATGAGACCAATATAATTGTGCATAAACTCCGCTTGGTTAACTGAAAATAAAGTACCATCCAAATCAAAAAGAATAGCTCGTATCACTATTCGTCCCTCCATTTTAAAACAAACACATAGCACTAGCTATCGTTGATCTATTATCAATACATTCGTCTTTAGGCCATGATTTTCCTCCAAGCCAGCTGAATTATACCTATCTGATGTATATGCGATACTCGGCCTCAAAAGGGACACCACTTTTCATGATGCCCCAAGCTACTGACTCCTACTCTTCTATTTCCTCCACCCTCATCCCACTTTTTAACTCAAAT
>OMOF01000759.1 GCA_900290375.1 Candidatus Desulfosporosinus infrequens | reverse complement strand
CCTCCGTGCCCTAATCCAAAAACAACACCGTTTTCCCAGCTTAATCTTTTCTTCAGAAAAAACCTTAGACCAATAAACCGCCCTACCTCTTCGAAGATACCTGCACTTAAGCCAAGCAAAACTAGATATAGCATGGTATTAGAATTGGCGAATAAAACAAACCAGGTCGTGTATCCTAACTGTTTCAAGATCGGTATTCTGAGCATAGGTTGTGCAATAATAAATACAATTGCACCTACTAGGAAGGCTTTCCAGCATGCCTTGTACTTTTTGACCATTATAGCTGCCAATATAATAGGTACCAAAATACATATAAAAGCACTAACTATCATAAAAAATACCGTTAAACCTAGCCCCACAAAATTCCTCCTCCCACCATTGATGAACCCTTAAATTCATATTTAAAGTCCATATCCTTATTTCTTATCCTTCACGGGAATCATCATCGCTTCTAGCCTAGATAGCCTTACTGATTAAACTTACTTGCCAATTTATTTAATTCGTCATCACTTACTCTATATACAGTCCAATCATCCATCGGCATCGCTCCCAAATATTTGTAAAACTCGATTGAAGGTTCATTCCAATCTAAACACCACCACTCCAATCTCCCACATTTCCTTTCTATTGCTAATTTTGCTAGAAATGAAAGCATAATCTTGCCAATCCCTTTTCTTCTCATTTCAGGTTTTACAAATAAATCTTCCAAGTAAATACCTGGTTTCCCTAAGAAAGTTGAAAAATTATAAAAGAACAATGCAAAACATACCGGTTGATTTTGAAATTCGCCGATTATAACCTCCGCTATTTTTCTTTCAAATAGAGATTCTCTTAAAGTTTCTTCGGTTGCGACAACATCATGCGACATTTTTTCATATTCAGCTAACTCCTTTATAAACCCTAATATTAATGAAACATCGCTTAGTTCAGCAAATCTTAGTTTGAAATCACTCAATTCCGTATCAATTATACTTTTCATTGTCTCTCCTTTTATGTTTTATTGCGCACAAAGTTAGCGCGGGCTAATCCGTCGAAGCCAAAACCTACCATGGACGGTCCGAACTGGATTTGTTATCATCCATGGGAGAGATACTAATAAACTAAATATATATAAAAGCCCAAGTTTCCCAAGACGGCCACCCCGGCGAGTGGGACGCTATTGGCTGCCCGAACTCCCATATTCTATGAAATCAGCTATGCTTCACCGTAATATTCTACATAATACTGTGAACCTTTTTTAATTACTTTGTAATTACTTAAATAGCTTTGTGTTGCACTCTCGAATGGAGGCTTTGTTAATGTATAGCATTTTGCGTTTTGCATTTCAAGGCTTTGTTTGTCAATTCTATTATGCAATTCATCATCTTTTATTCCTGTGATAAATGCATCAATAGGATGACCCGACATAAATAGATATGTTCTTAACGCCATAGAAGGTGTGGAATGAGAATGAGATATCACATACCCTATGAAAATACAGCAAACTATGATTATCGTAGTTATGACCTTCTTCTTCATACCGTACTCCTCCAGTATTTAAGACTTTACCCCGGCGAGTGGGACGCCTTGGACTGGATGCTCTATCTCTCCTTGGTAGAGATACCAGTAACCGACAAATACTCTGACGAACCTGTTTCCCAAGACATCCATCCCTGCGGGATTCGCCCAGATAGGGCTTTTTTAATGGTGAGCCGTGAACAGTGAGAGATAAACACACGATTTGGTCCTTTAAGCCGAATTACTACAAAGTTTTACTTTTTGAACGGTACAAAAAAGGTTGTTCCTGTTGAACCAGTTTCAATATCAATTTTTGCATTATGGCGGGCTACAATGCTGTAACAAACCGCTAATCCTAAACCCGTTCCG
>OMOF01000321.1 GCA_900290375.1 Candidatus Desulfosporosinus infrequens | reverse complement strand
ATGGACGATCGGTTAAACATTGCCGATAAACTGATTAACGGGCTGGTTCAACACAATGTGCCCTTGGATCATATTTATGTCGATCCGTTGGTACAACCAATCTCTGTTGATAGTACGTTTGCTGTAGAATTCCTTAACACCGTTGAAGCCATTATGACTCGATTCAACGGGGTTCATACGATGTGCGGGCTGTCTAATATATCCTATGGCCTACCAGAGAGAAAGTTTATGAATCAGGCCTTTGCAATAATGGCCATTGGCAAAGGGTTAGACGGTCTGATTATTAACCCCTTGGACAAGATGATGATGGCAAGTTTGATCACTGCTCAAACACTGGCCGGGCGAGATGCCTATTGTGTCAAGTATCTTAAGGGGTTCCGCAACAAGCAATTCGAATTCTAAGGTTAAATAATCGTTTGATGATCCCCTTCTCAATTAAGAGTGAGGGGATCATATTAAATAATGGACATAGTATCTTCAAGCGTGTCGGCATTATAATAAAGATAGTAATGGGTTGAGCATGAAGATAAAGCATATGGGCAGGAGGTTAATTATGCAAATAACAATACTCCCCAATCGCGTCCTAACGACTTTGGAAAATGAAACCTTAATGGAAGCACTCATACGTCATAGTTTTCCCATAGAAAATGTTTGTAATGGTGAAGGGACTTGTGGTAAATGCAAAATTAGGATGTCAGGGTATGTCTCTCCACCAAGTCAGCGTGATTTAGAGCATCTTAATGACCTTGAGATAGAGTCCGGAGTTCGACTGGCTTGTGCGGTGACGCCCAAAGAGGGTATGATCATCGAACTCGATTTTGTTGAAAGTCCAGATCGAAAAGAAGGTGTCCGCCTTGGACTGAAAGCAACCGTCTTAGATTCTAGAATAATAAAAGTGTTTGTGAAGTCCAGTAAGCCGTCACTAGCGGATGAGCGGGGAGACTGGGATCGTATTGCGGATGAGTTAAGCCTCGTCACGGGCAAGAACTATGACAAAGTAAGTACCTATGTCCTAGGAAAGGTCCCACACGTCTTGCGTGAGCTTGATTTTGCCCTAACGGCTACGATTTCTGAGAACGAGGTTTTAGATATCGAAGCGGGGGATACGACAAAACGGCTTTATGGCGTTGCAGTGGATATAGGTACAACTAGTGTGGCAGTAGCCTTAGTCGATCTGAACCAGGGGAATATTCTAAAAGTTGTCTCTACTGAAAATGAACAAACAGCCTATGGGGCAGATGTGATTTCCCGTATTGCGTTTGCGATGGAAAGCCAAGAGAGTGCCATGGCGTTACGGGCAGCTATCAGGAGAACGATTAATCACTTGCTAGAAGAACTTGAAGTTCAAACTATTGTGGGTAGGAATGAGATCTATAAAATGACGATCGTGGGAAATACCACTATGCATCATCTCTTTCTGGGCTTGGATGTATCCCATCTGGCAGTTTCACCGTTCGTCTCAGTTTGCAACCGACCGTTAGAATTTTCAGCTATGGTATTAGGGCTGGAAATCAATTCCCAAGCGAGAATTTTGTTATTACCGAATATAGGAAGTTTTGTAGGAGGTGACACTTTAGGGGCAATTGTTGGAGCACCCGAGGTGTTAGACCAAGGCAATCATTTGCTCATCGACTTAGGAACAAACTGTGAACTGTTTCTGAAAACGGAAAATACTATGCTGGCATGTTCTACAGCTGCAGGACCCGCCTTTGAGGGGGCAGGTATTGCCTATGGCATGAGGGCGAAACTGGGGGCCATCGAAGGTGTAACCCTCACAGAGGAAGGTGTAGCATATCAGGTGATCGGAGGTCAAGAACCCATCGGGATTTGTGGATCAGGGCTTATCGAGGCAATTGATGAGATGAGAAAGGCCGGGGTTATTAACAAACAGGGGAAGATAGTCGATCCCGACAAGGCGCAAACCCTTTCGCCAGAGCTTCGAAAACGAATTAGACCTATTGAAAAAGGGCGTGAATTTGTTTTGGCTTATGGAATGAATCAAGGGCAGGATATAACCTTAAGTCAAAGAGATATTGGGGAATTGCAGTTGGCCAAAGGGGCTGTTTGCGCAGGGATCAAAACGCTGGTTGAAATGGCCGGAATAACTGTTCCAGAACTTGATTCGGTGACTTTATCTGGAACGTTTGCCACATATCTCAAGGTCTGTAACATTTTTAATATTGGGCTTGTGCCGGATATCCCCGAAGAAAGAATAAAGACAGTGGGCAATGCCGCTCACGTTGGCGCAATACTAGCACTATTGAACCACCAAGAGGAGGTTATGGCGAGAGAATTGTATAGAAAGATTAGCCATGTTGAGCTTGGAGGGAGTACCACATTCTCTAACTATTTTATGAATAGTATGTATCTCGAACGGTTGAGTTGATCTATGGTCTGATGAATACCGCTGACCAGAGGAAGTAATACAATATTCATAGAAAAAAACCATTGAAAAATTCTAATAACGAGATTAT
>OMOF01000751.1 GCA_900290375.1 Candidatus Desulfosporosinus infrequens | reverse complement strand
TTATCAAGAAACGTTCGGGTTGGTTTTAAACCATCAACCCTATATCTATCTTACAAGGAGGTTTTAAAAGTGAACTGTAAGTAAAAGGTTGCAATGACCGTGCGAAGAAAGATTATTGAGAACGGTAGAAAGGCTATCATTTAACAAGCATTGTCATCTTGTTTGGCTAAATCTAGTGGAGAGGTGTTTTGTTCTATGATTAGTGATACCAGTTCTTATAATTATAGAGATAAGTCATACCTAATAGTTAATAATGGATCGGTTGTGGATATAGGAAATGCCTTTGCGGAATTAACAGGGTATTCAAAGGCGGATATTATTCAACAGAACATATCGGAAGTCGTAAATGAACTGTTAAGAATTAACCCTACTATACAGGAAATTGAAAATAATGAAACTAATACTCCTTTTTTTCTTTTCACAAAGTCTTTTGATGCAATAGAAGTAGCTATTTCGGTTAGCTCATTGGATAAGAAAAAGCTATATATCTTTACAGAGGATTCTACCTCCAGACTTACCGACAAACTTACTTTTGTAGAACTATTATCGAAAGATAATGTAATGGGCTGTGCTATATTTAGTGTACCAGACTTAATATTACTGAAAACGAATCAAAGATTCCTGGACTTCATGGATTCGCCATTCAATAGAAGGGAAAACAGCCTTGGTATATCTTTCAAAGAGATTCTTATAGGATTTAAAGGAACACAGGCAGAGGTAACCTGGAATACCGTTCTTGAGACACAAGAAACAAGTTATTTAAAAGAATTTAGACATGATAAGTTTGCTAGGGGAATTACCTATTGGGATGGTACTCTCACACCGATCTTTGAAAAGGGAAAGATGAAATATATTGTTGAAATTGCAACTGAGGTCACAGAAAGAGTTCGCGATAGGCAACACAGAGAAGAACAGGCGAGGATCATTCAATCTCAAAAAGAACAGCTAGAGCAACAAAATGCACAATTAGACGCTATCATTGAAAACATGTCGGATGCCTTGTTAATTTTTGATAAAGACGGGAATTATACGAGGTTAAATAAGACTGCAAGAGAAATTTATGCACCTCTATGTGGACATTCAAAAAAGGTAGGAGATGGGCGTAAACAAGCTGTGTATTTTGATTCTAACGGTTGTTTAATTCCTCATGAAGAGGTTCTAGAACGGAGAGTTAGAAGAGGTGAAAAAGTCGAAAATTTTCAGATGAAAATACAATATGGGGAAAAATCCATATATACGGAAGCAAACGGTACACCAGTATATAATAATCGGGGCGATTTTATTGCTGGGGTATTGTGCTGTCGTGATATAACAAAAAAAATATTAATGGAGAATTCCTTAAAGGAAAGCGAAGCAAAGTTTAAGGATTTGTTCAACAATATGCAATTAGGACAAGCACATTATCAAATAATTTCAGATGCATTTGGAAGTCCTATCGATTATCTTATAACGGAGGTCAATCCTGCTTATGAAAGAATTATAAATATGAATAGAAATGATGTTATAGGAAAAAAGGCAACAGAGATTTTTCCTGGAATAGAATATCGTACTGATCTGTGGGAATCATTCAGAGAGGTGGCATTGACGGGAAAATCTGTTTCAAGGGAAGTTTATTCAAATATAACGAA
>OMOF01000540.1 GCA_900290375.1 Candidatus Desulfosporosinus infrequens | reverse complement strand
CTCCCGATATTTCCGTCGGCATATTAAAGTTTAAAGACGTTTGGGTTGCTACTGCTACTGCTGTTCCTACTGGGCCTGTTTGGGTATCGTCATTTTGTGCGGCAAAAGCTGCTGGTGCCGATAATAACATGGTTGCCGAAATTGCCAACGATACTAGAATTGTTTTTTTCATAATCAACCTCCCAAAATTATTCTTTGATACAGGTTGATTATATTGTGCCGATGTGTACTTCGTGTGTACTTTAGTTACCTTTCGTGTGTACAATCTTAAGTATGCGTTACAATGATAATCTGTGTGCGCTTTTTGTCCTTATGTTTGATGGCAAATTTAAGGCGTTTGTACATTGTTTATGCACAAACGCACTAAATTCGCCATCAAACATAAGGATTTGACGACTAGATGGTCAATACCCTGTCGGCAAATCTGTTGTTAAAATTGACTTCTTTTGGCGATAGCAAAAATCGCAAAAAGTTGCCTCTAGCTATACCATAAATCCACTTGGCCCAAGAAGCATATTCCGATCGTCTATTTATACCACTAGCAGGCTTTGGCTTTTTTCACAGGATAAGACTATCCGATGCTTAGCCCTAGTAAAAGCTATTTCAGCAGAAAGAAAGGTCTGAAAAAGATCTCAAAAACTCCGAATTTGAGACACTTTTGAATTCGGTAAAAATACCAGTGAAATAACTGGTCAGACTGTGATAGAGGCTAAAGTGCTGTAACAAACGGAGAAACCACTTATGATAACGGATGTCTTAACCTGCTTGATCGGGATCATATTGTAGAAGTGGGATTCCTCTTGCCGGTTTGACGTAATTAACAGCGGACTTATTATTTTGCCAGTTTGCATGCTCTGTCCATGGGATCCACTCGCAAATTATTCTGTTCCTCCTCATTATCAACAAACTCCAAAGCAATACGCCGAAAATTGTCTTCGAATTCAAGAAATACATCTACGATTTCGGGATCAAAGGCGGTACCTCTGGACTTTCTAATAATATCTATAGCTTCGGAATGAGATTGGGGGGGTTTATATATACGCCGGGTAATTAACGCATCATATACGTCGGCCACTGCCATCAAACGTCCGGATACTGGAATTTCTAAACTTTTTAGACCTAATGGATATCCCGACCCGTCCCATTTTTCATGATGAGTGTAAGCCATCTCTTGAGCGATCTTGAGAAATGAATTAGGGCCCAGCTTTGCTGCGGAAATGTTAAGAGCATCCCGTCCATAGATTGTATGGTTTTTCATTTCGGCAAACTCATCCGCTGTCAGCTTGCCTGGTTTCAGCAGAATACCATCCGGCACAGCCACCTTGCCAATATCATGAAGAGGGGCCGATTTCCACAGGTGTTCGATAATTGTAGGAGTCAAGAGCCCTTTAAAATTCGGATGGTCCTTAAGTTTTTCGGCCAAGAGCCGAACATAATGCATAGTGCGTTTAATGTGTCCACCCGTTTCGGGATCACGAAATTCCGCCAACGAACCTAAAATTTCAATTGTTACATCACGTGTAATCATCAGTTCGTTAGTTTTTTCCAGTACCACCGTTTCCAGTTGGTCTCTGTACTTCTTTAATTCAAGATGATTTTTAACTCTTGCCTTAACGAAAGTGGGATTAAATGGTTTGGTTATATAGTCCAAAGCTCCAAGCTCCAAGCCTTTGGCCTCATTTTCATCGGATGTTAAAGCAGTCACAAAGAGCACCGGGATATTGGCGGTTTTACTATTGGCTTTCAGTCTTGCGCATACCTCATAGCCATCCATGTTGGGCATAATGATATCAAGCAAGATCAGGTCCGGAGGTGGGTCCATAGTAGCGATTTTTAAGGCCCGCTCTCCATTGATCGCCACCAAGACAATATATTGATCCTTAAGCATGTTCATCAAGATATGGATACTTTCTGGAGTATCATCGACAATCAGCACGCTTTGTTTTTGTGAAAATAAATCCGTTTTTTCAATCTTCATATAAAGAAATCTCCAGTGCCATTGCTATCGATTTTAGATTTATTAAGGCGCTGTCCATATCAAACATGTCCAAATCTTGCTTAAGTTCTTGAAACTGCTTTTGGACCCCGGCATCGCTTAAATGATCTTCCAAAATGCTAATATGTTCCATGGCCTCTACCATACCGTTCTCTAGCATTTTCGCCATATTTACAAAAAGAGGCCGTAATAATGCCCTATCAACAGTCATGTTCACTTTATCATGTGCTTTCGTTTCGGGTAAAGCCAAGGCTTTTTCAAACGTGCTTATTCCGACCATAACGATAGTAAATTCTGTGGAAAATTTTGCGAGCAGGCCTTCAATTTTTGCGATCCTTCCCTGTTTCAGTGCTGTCTCCAAATCGGTACAAATGGCTGCCAACTGATTTGCCCCGAGATTAGCTGCTACGCCTTTTAAGGTGTGGGCCAGTATGATCGCCGCCTTGTCATTACCATTGGAAATCGCAGTATTAATGTTATCTACAGTGCCTGTATTGCTAGAATAAAATTGGCTGAGAAGCTTCTTGTAAAGTTTCAGGTTACCGCCCAGTCTTGCCAATCCGTCTGAGAACGATATTCCAGGCATATCTGGAATAGAAAGATCGCTCGCCTTGTCCACTTTGCGAATG
>OMOF01000236.1 GCA_900290375.1 Candidatus Desulfosporosinus infrequens | reverse complement strand
CTTTTCAGAACTGTCCCCAATGCTGTCCTTTCCATAGATAAGCACGGAAAGATCATTAGATGGAATAAAATTGCTGAGGAGATCACCGGTTACGCTCTAGCAGAGGTAATCGGCAAAGAATGCTCGATGATCTTACATGGCGTAGATAGGAACGATTGCCAGATATGTGGCAGGGTTACGGACGCGCCGTTAATTAATGAAAAGTGTAAAATCATAACTAAAACGGGTCAGATCAGACACGTTTTAAAGAGTATCGCTGTACTAAGAGATGAATTTGGCGAAATTAGCGAGAAAATGGAATGTTTTGAAGATATAACAGAAATGACTGAGATGGAGGCAGAACTTAGGGAAAGTAAAGAAAGATATGCAGCCATTGTAAATAATGCTCCCCAGATCGTAGTTATTTACAAAAAATTTCTTATTGAGTTTATTAATGATGCCGGCCTAGAAGTTATGGGATACAATAAAGATGAATGTATCGGCCGCCATCTAAAGGATTTTATAACCGAAAATTCTTTGGCCCACATTAACTCGGCAATGTCAGATCGGGCAGAAGGAAACGCGGGTGTCCCCTATGCCATAGAACTTATTAAAAAATCTGGTGAAGTTATCGATGTGCTTTTAAAGGATGCAGAGATAACCTATGAACGTGAAGAGGCTACTCTTGCGGTCATGATGGATATTACTGAACGCAAAAAGTTAAATGCAAAGCTGCGAGCGAGCGAAGAGAAATTTAGACAGTTTGCTGAAACGATCAATGAGATCTTTCTAATTACAGATCAGGAAAGAGTTGCCTATGTCAGTCCGGCCTATGAAAGAATCACTGGGATGTCCTGTCAGAGTCTACTTGATAATCAGAATTTACTTGTCGAGTTGATTCATCCGGTTGATCGGGAGAGGATGCGGGTTTGTTTCTTCTCGGGTTCTCAGAATATGAACGAAGCTACAAGCGAAGAGTTTAGAATTATTAGATTGGATGGAGAAATACGTTGGCTCTGGCTGCAAAGCTATCCTGTACGGGATGAAGCAAACAATAGCCTGCAGAAAGCGACCAGTATCGTTGATATAACTGATCGCAAGAATATTGAAAATAAG
>OMOF01000762.1 GCA_900290375.1 Candidatus Desulfosporosinus infrequens | reverse complement strand
AAAATCCAGCCGTATTAGCGACTGCTGCCATTGATAATATTGCTGTTATCTTTGTCGTAATGAATAATGGTGCCTTTGGTACTATTGCTGGGTTAGAAAAAGCCCATTATGATACAACCTTTGGTACGATTTTTGAGAGAGATGGCAAGCCATACTCCCCAGATTATGCGGCGATTGCTCGCGCTTATGGAATTGAAGGGATCAAAATTACCTCCGCAGAGGAGTTTAAACCTGCATTAGAAAGAGCCGTTGCATCCAATAAACCAGTGGTAATTGATGTAGCAATGATCAACAATCCAGTGCCAACCGCTGGACATTGGAACATCATGGACATTTATTCTCCTGGTAAAAAAGTTCATCACGTTAGCACGAACTAATGCATTCATAATAAGAAATCAAAGACTAATTCATTATGGTTTGCTAATCCGTTCTATATGATTAGCAAACCATAATATTAGGAGGAATAAATTTTGACGCAAAAATATTCTCTAGCTCACTTGACTGTGCTTGGCTGTACGCCACCTGAAATGACTTATATAGCAGGACGGACAGGTTATGACTTCGTCAGTATTCGTCCAATTTATATGGGACTTCCTTGTGAGCCTAATTATGCATTAGCAGAAAACAAAGAAATGTTAAAGCAAACTAAAATCGCCCTTGCTGAAACGGGTGTGAAGGTTCACGATATTGAGTTAGCCCGCATTGCAGATGGAATTGACCCCAAAAGATATCTATCAGCCATAGAGGTTGGTGCGGAACTAGGGGCCTGTAGCGTTCTTAGTAGTATCTGGACTACAGACCGCAACTCCTATATTGAAAAATTTGCAGAGCTTTGTGAACTAGCAAAGCAGTTTGGCTTAACAGTTGATTTAGAATACGTTCCAATCGCTGCCGTCAATACCTTGGCAGGTGCAGTAGACGTACTTAACACGGTAAAATGTGATAATGCCGGTCTTATGATTGATACCCATCATTTTCATCGTGCTGGAGACAAGGTGGAAGATTTAGCTGCAGTACCACGGGAGTGGTTCCATTTCGCACATCTTTGCGATGCACCAGCAGAAATTCCAACAGAAAAAGAAGAAATGACTCGTATTCTTCGTGAAGCACGTTTATATAATGGTGAAGGTGGCATTGATATTGCTAGTATCTTAAACCCACTACCAGAGATGGTCTATTCCATTGAGCTACCAAATCTTGCCCGTGTGAAAGAGTATGGTTATACAGAACACGCCTCGCGTTGTATTGAGAGTGCCAAAAAATATTTTGCTGCTCATGCAAGAGCGTAATTGAAACTGTGTAGATAGTCATTATGAAAATCAATATATTTTAGAAACTAAACAGTAGGGGGAATCATAAAATGACAAAAGTGAAAGAAATAACAATTGAACAACGACAAGAATTAGACGAAGCGGTTGCACGTGCTCGTAAAGCCTTGGCGATTATCGAAACCTATGATCAAGAAAGAGTGGATCATCTTTGTCGCGCAGTAGCATGGGCTGTTGCCAATAAGAAAACTTTCGAACAGTTAGTAGATATGGGGATCAAAGAAAGCGGTTTGGGTGATTACGATAGCCGGATGAATAAACGTTTCAAAATCCGTGGTGTGCTAAGAGATGCATTACGGGCAAAGAGTGTTGGTATTATTGAAGAAATCCCAGAAAAAGGGATTGTAAAATACGGAAAACCAGCGGGGGTTATTGTTTCCATCGTTCCAACGACCAATCCTGACTTAACGCCTGCAGGGAATGCAATTTATGCAATCAAAGCCCGGGATGTAGTGATTTTTTCCTCTCATCCACGTTCAAAGAAAACTACCAATGAAACCATTAACTTAATGCGTGCTGCCTTAGAAAAAGAAGGCGCACCTGCTGATATTCTGCAATGCTTACAAACCGCCAGCATTCCCATGGCTTCTGCGGCAATGGCTGCTGCTGACCTTGTCATTGCAACGTATGGACAACCAATGGTTCGCGCGGCTTACTCCTCAGGTACTCCTGCTTATGGTGTAGGGGCTGGTAACGCGACTATGATTTTCGATGAAACGGCAGATCCTGTAGAGGCGTGTCACAACACCATGTTAAGCAAAACTTCGGACTTTGGTTCAGGTTGCTCTGCAGATGGTAACCTAATTATCCATGAAAGCATTTATGCTACTTGCATCGATCAATTACAAAAAGAAGGCGGTTACTTCGCCAATGAAGAAGAAAAAGCTCAACTAAAAAATGTAATGTGGGATGAAGAAAGTCATAGATTGGCAAGCACCGTTGCCATTGCACCACAAAAATTAGCTGAGATTGCTGGCTTCACCATTCCTGCTGACCGCAAATTTATCTTTGTAGAATCTGGCGGTATTGGCAAAGAATATCCATTCTCCGGCGAAAAATTAACCACTCTTCTGGCATTACATAAATACTGTGGTGAGTTTGAAAACGGGATTGAAATGATGCATCAAATATACAATGTTGGTGGCAAAGGTCACTCCGTAGGTATCAACTCCAATGATAATGATCATATCCATAGATTAGCGTTAGTCGCTCCCGTAAGTCGTATCATGGTTCGCCAACCACAATCCAAAGCAAATTCTGGTGCTTTCACCAATGGTATGCCAATGACTTCTAGCATGGGCTGCGGTACTTGGGGCGGTAATATTATTTCAGAAAATGTTTGCTTGAAACATTACATGAATACTACATGGGTTTCCCATCCCATTCCCGAAGATAAACCTTCCGATCAAGAACTTTTTGGACCATTTTTTAATCCCGAGATGGAAAAGTAAACTCGTTTAGCTAAAGTTGAACATTGAGAATTCTATAAGTAGGGATTCTCCCCCTACTTATAGAATTGAAAGTCTTATGGTGTTAGATAAAAAGAAGAAAGAAGGCGAATTTACGTGATTGAGTTATTAGACAAAGGCGTGTATCTTTTACAAGGGCAAGTTATTTTGGAAAATGCCGATAAAATGGAATTGCAAGAGGTCAATAATCGCTTACAACACGAGGGGTTAGAAGCATTAACAGGTGCTAGTATCGTCCGTGAACAGGCTCGTAAAGGTACCATTGCTTATAAAATT
>OMOF01000750.1 GCA_900290375.1 Candidatus Desulfosporosinus infrequens | reverse complement strand
AACTCCTTCTAGCGGTCGTATATCAATGATGATTCTATTTTTAGAAGATTACGCCTAAAGCAATAAGAATCAAAATTGCAACTGCAATAATTCCTACACCAACTCCTGCACCGACGCCGCCATAGCCATACCCAGTACCACCTATTCCGTACATAAGAAACTCCACCTTTCAGATTTAAAATACTATTCCCATTGCGATCAAAAGAAGAATTATTACTACAACTGCAGCGATTCCTGCGCCAAAACCACGGCCTGTTCCACAAGCAACTCCATCAACAGCTCCAAATGCCATTTGCACGTCCTCCTTCGTTTTAGAGATAGTACATAATATGTATAGGTTGGGATATATGGAACAAAATGGATAAAACAATTGACTTGCTAATCGGCCCACACCGAAATAGCGC
The DNA here is from genome assembly GCA_900290375.1 of Candidatus Desulfosporosinus infrequens. Taxonomy (GTDB): domain Bacteria; phylum Bacillota; class Desulfitobacteriia; order Desulfitobacteriales; family Desulfitobacteriaceae; genus Desulfosporosinus; species Desulfosporosinus infrequens. The sequence continues at coordinate 1,494 of OMOF01000750.1, read as the reverse complement.
TTTCCAATTCCACAGCATCATCCTTGATAGGATACAAACAGGTTACCTCTGTGTCGTTTTCCTGGTATATATTGTATTTTGAGCATTTTATGATACTATTGTTTCATAAAATGTTGCTGGAAGGAATGATATATATCGTAGTAAACACTTATGCAGTTGACGCCTTACGGGGCATGTGATTCTATGGTAATATCGAATGCTTTACAAGTTTATGTCGGGGTGACTGCCACGGTGTACAGGTGCGTTTGGATATATAATTGGTGACTAGTACAAGAAAGGATGGAGCAAAAATGGCATTGCATCGTAACAAGAAGAATGAAGATGAGTATAAAGATATTTATACTCATTCAATATACAAAACTCAACTTCCAAAAGACGAGTTGCCTGAAGAATCTTCTGAACCTCAAGTAATTAAGCAACTGGTTCAAGACGAGCTCTTCATGGATGGAAACGCACGTCAAAACTTAGCAACATTTTGTACTACATACATTGAAGACGAAGTTCGTGATCTCATGGATTTATCAATCGACAAAAATATGATAGACAAGGATGAGTACCCACAAACTGCGGAAATTGAGCAGCGATGTGTAAACATACTGGCAGATCTTTGGCACGTACCTGATAAAAAAGATACCATTGGGTGTTCAACAACTGGATCTAGTGAAGCGGCAATGCTTGGTGGCTTGGCGCTTAAATGGCAGTGGCGCAAGCGCCGTGAAGCGGATGGAAAAGCCACAGATAAACCTAACTTTGTATGTGGACCGGTACAAATATGTTGGCATAAGTTTGCTCGTTACTTCGATGTAGAAATTAGAGAAGTTCCTATAACGTTAAATGAACTAGGACTTAATCCCGATCATCTAAAAACCTATTGTGATGAGAACACTATTGGGGTAGTGGCAACTTTGGGTAGCACATTTACGGGTATCTATGAACCAGTGCAGGCGCTGGCTAAAGCCCTAGATGTGATTCAGAATGAAACAGGTTTAGATATCCCCATTCACGTGGATGGAGCTAGTGGAGCATTTATTGCGCCATTTATACAAAGGACCCTTGAGTGGGATTTTATCATTCCTAGGGTTAAATCTATTAACGCCTCAGGTCATAAATTTGGCATGGCTCCGCTTGGTGTTGGCTGGGTGATTTGGAGGACTGTAGCTGATTTGCCTGAGGAATTAATCTTTAATGTTGACTATTTAGGAGGACAAATGCCTACTTTTGCCCTGAATTTTTCACGGCCTGCTGGTCAAATAATTGCTCAATATTACAAGTTTTTGCGATTGGGTCGCGAAGGTTATACTGCAATTCAGAACGATTGTGCCAAAACTGCCCAGTATTTAGGCGAACAGCTCAGAAAAATAGAGTCATTGGAAATATTATATGACGGTCACGGTGGCATACCAGCAGTTTGCTATACTATAAAGGATGAAAATGAAATTGGATTTTCACTTTATGATCTTTCTGATCGTTTAAGAATGCATGGTTGGCAAATCG
>OMOF01000749.1 GCA_900290375.1 Candidatus Desulfosporosinus infrequens | reverse complement strand
CCACCGCCAAACAAGCACGTATAGTATCGTTTATTCATCTAAACCTCCATATCGCCGCTACCGCTTGCGACATAAATAGTAATGAAAATGGTGTGCGGCTTTTTTCACCATTTTGTTATAATTATATACAGGGGAAGATACACTACAAAGCACGGTGAGGTGAGTCGTAGATTACTTTTCTCAGTTCAAAACAGTATTTAAACCAGTGTAAGAATCATCTTCCAAGCACAAATGAGTGGTTCTATAAGACCGCACGCTAATCATTGCTTTAGCTTAATCGTTAAATGTGTGATGATTCAGTCCATGTCTTCCTCTTCTCAATTACGAGGAGGTTGTGCTATGAAAGTAGTTTATGCTGTATGCTGTGGTGTCGATGTGCATAAGACTTTTCTCGTCGCCACAATTATTACTTCACAAGGGATTACCCCGCATTATTCAAAAAAGAGATTTTCAACTTTTAACAATTCCATTCTTCAATTTAAACAGTGGCTGATTGAAAACAATTGCTTTGATATCTGCATGGAATCAACTGGGAAATATTACATTCCTATCCTAAATCTTTTGGAAGATACTATCCACATCACTATCGCCAATCCCAAATGGGTAAAAGCTGTAAAAGGAAATAAAGATGATGTAAAAGATTCTAAATGGATTGGCGACATTTTTCGCCTTGGTTTAGTCCCTGGAAGCTATATCCCAAACAAACCAATTCGTATTCTTCGTGAATACACTCGCTATCGTTCCAAACTTATTTCCTGTAAAAGCAGTGAAAAAAATCGTTTTCAAAATGCCTTCACGGTTTGTAATGTAGCCCTTGATGCTGTCGTATCTGACATGTTTGGCAAATCTGCCTCATCCATCACGGACTATTTGATTTCATCTGAATCATTTGACCCGGAACACTGTTCATCGCTTCTTCAAAAATCTTTAAAGAAGAAAGCCGCTACCGTTTTCGAATCCATTGAAGGATATCAGATAACCAAGGAGCAAAAGGAACGTATGATAATGGTTCGATCCCATCTTGATTTCGTCCAACAGTCCCTTGTAGAGTTGGATGAAAAACTTGATAAGATGGTGGCTCCTTATGAAAGTGCTATTACACTCCTTTGCACCATTCCCGGAGTTGATAGGACTTCTGCCATCACTATCATCTCCGAGATTGGCACCGACATGTCTCAATTTGCCAATTCCAAGCGTCTATGTTGCTGGGCAGGCCTAACGCCAGGCAACAATGAATCTGCTGGTAAGAAGAAATCTGTTCGAATAACACGTGCAGGCGTCTACCTCAAACCTGCATTGGTACAAGTTGCCCATGCAGCCGTGAAATCGAACCGTTCTCCTTACTACAAAAACAAGTATGAACGCATTTGTAAACGTAGAGGCAAAAAAAGAGCCATAATCGCTATCGCAAGGATGATACTCACCGCCATATACCACATGTTTATTACTGGTGAAGCATTCAATCCTAGTGATCTATATAAAATTGATGCGCCACAAGAAATGTTGGAAAAACAGAAAGAAAAAGCAATTAAGCAGGCCATGAAACTTCTGATTTCCAATGGTCTAATAAAACCTACTGATATTTCTGTGGCTTAAACTAATGTTTAATTTTTTTAAGCCGTCAAAGGCTTTATTTTAGTGCGCCCTTTTTTCTTCAAAGCAAGTTATTTTTCACGCTACTATCCTCCTAGACATTATTTACCGTCCTACGACAAGACTTTCGTGAAAAATCAGTCAATTCCTCTATGGTATTAAAAATACCTCCCCCTTTTGATCCAACGATATGTACCGTGAAGTCGTTCCGCTAAAGTTGAACATCGTGACGAGACTTCAGTAGGGGAGAATCTCCACTGAAGCATTGGAGAATGCCCCCACTATGCAAAATGCTCCACTCTCTTTAAAAAGAGTGGAGCATTTTCTTCGTAATTCTTATTTTAAAAGAGTATGTTGCAAATTATTTCGGAGTTGCATCGGTTGTGCCCGTCTTATGGGAAGCCACGGTACTTTCCCCTGTTCCATCCGTACTGGATA
>OMOF01000748.1 GCA_900290375.1 Candidatus Desulfosporosinus infrequens | reverse complement strand
TGAGCTTATTAAGAAATATGAGAAGGTTATTTTGTCTTATGGCAATACAGAAAAAGCCATTAAAATTTCTAAACTTCGAAATGCGGTCTCTTGTATAGAGAAGAGTCTCCCGCAAATTAATAAATTCACAAAAAATTATAATAAATCTGATAAAGCACTTAAGCTTGCAGCCAAATGGAAAGAAACTCTGGAGAATCAAAACTGTTACAAACAAGATAGAAATTAATTATTAAATCCAACCTGATGGTTGGATTTAATTTTTGGTCATGTGCCTTCTATTTGACATTAACCTATCACCACAAATACACCAGTCCAAATACCCGGCGGCTTTGAATGGTGTGTGGGTGGATTTGGGTGTCTTAGGTGACTTCTTTCGCCAAGTTTTGCACAAACGTTATGCCATAATAAGAGGGGATACCGCAGGGGGATTGCGGAGTTGTAAAAGTGTCGCTTAGCATAACCGTAACTATAATGCCAATAGACTAGAAGGAACACAAAAAATCAAAACAGCTAAACTCAAATGGATGCTCTAGAAACATGAACAAGGAATTAATACTTTAGCTACTTAAACGATAATACATTTAGACCCATAAACATTTTATCTTTTTAGAAGTTTGTACATCAGAGTAAAAGGGTGACGAAATGAAATATACTGGAAGAATAACTGCCTTAATAATTATGATAACGGCTATTGTAGTAATGAGACTATATGCTTATATGTATCTAAAGTACCCACTTACTGCTTTTCCGATGATAGGGGTTATATTTTTGTTCTTTGCTTTTAAGGCTGGTGAGAATTGTGACAAAGTTAGATTCTTATCAGAAAAGGATAGTTTAACAGAATGTCATAATCGGAGATTTGTTAATAAAATTTTTCCGACTCTTTTGGCACAAATGAATAACAAGAATGAAGAATTAAGTTTGGCTATTTTAGATTGCGATAACTTCAAAACCATAAACGACACATATGGTCATAATCGAGGAGATTTTATTTTACGAGAAATTTCAGCTTTACTTTTAACTAGTATAAGAAAAAGTGATATGGTTGCTAGATGGGGAGGTGATGAGTTTTTAATCATTGCACCTTATGCAGATAGAAAAGATATTAAAGCAATCGTTAATCGATTTGAAAATGAGCTACTGAAATTATCCAAAAAGTTACAAATAGATATTTCTGTTTCAAGTGGATGCGCGACCTATCCTAGAGATGCAAAAAAGATAGACGATTTAATACATTTCGCCGATAGTAATATGTATGATGGTAAAAGTAAAAGAATATAAGAGCTCGGCGCATAATAGCCGATAGGCAACCTTGTGAATCTGTCCTTTTGACCAACCGTTCTCCCGCCACCAATAAACCAGTGCTCATAACACCCGGCGGCTTCGTGAATGGTATGCTGGGGGATTGGGGTGTTTTAGGTGAGGTGGGTATACGAAAATAGGCTCAGCGGCAGCGAGACGGAAGATACGGCCAGAGGAAAAGTAATTTTCGCTGGCCTTTCTTTATGTCTTTCAAAGTGAGATGATTTTAAAAAAGGAAAAGAAGGTGTATCCACTGTCAGAAATCGAAAAGCCCAGAATCGAGTGCATCAAGCGTTCGGAGGACGGCTCCTATGCAAAATTCGTAGTTGAGCCACTTGAAAGGGGATATGGGATTACCTTAGGAAATTCTCTGAGGCGAATCATGTTGTCTTCTATTCCTGGATCAGCAGTGACATCGATCAAAATTGAAGAGATGTCGGGTGTTTTGGAAGATGTTACGAATATTATTCTCAACATAAAATCCCTCGCTTTGAAAGGTTATACGGATGAACTTCGGGTTATACGTATAGAGGCCCAAGGCGAAGGGATTGTTACAGCCGCAGACATTATAACTGACCCAGATATTGAGATTTTGAGCACAGATTTGAAGATAGCTACATTAGAGAAAGATGGCCGACTATTCATGGAAATGACTGTGGAACGAGGCAAAGGCTACGTTTCAGCGGATAAGAATGCCAACGGAGTTATTTCCATTGACTCTATCTTTACCCCAATTTATAAGTTCAACTACGATGTAGAGCCTACCCGAGTCGGACAAATCACCGACTATGATAAGTTAACCCTTGAAGTATGGTCTAATGGCAGTATCTCACCGGAGGAAGCTATCAG
>OMOF01000747.1:1698-1983 GCA_900290375.1 Candidatus Desulfosporosinus infrequens | reverse complement strand
GCCATAGCCGAAGTAGTGAATGCAATTTTTCGTGTGCGGATGCAAGAAATTTGGGGTGATGATACCACTTCTTGCGCATCAGATTCGAAAAAATTTGGTGCCTGGGACCAAAACCTCATGACAGAATGGCATATCCGGTACAGAGGCCGAGGCGTAATGATCTATTGACACGTAGAAAGAAAATCAACTTGCATTTACTCGCAGCTTAAATCATGTTCCTCATCAGAAGTAGCCGCCATGATCGAGGGCTTACTACGACATTGTACCGATATGGAGGTAGAAAAA
>OMOF01000747.1:0-1688 GCA_900290375.1 Candidatus Desulfosporosinus infrequens | reverse complement strand
TCTCAAAAGCTCTACCGACCAGAATCGGGAATGGTCGAAGCTTACCCCAATCTTCAGCCGGTCCTCACTCGTCCGATCAACTGGGATTTAATCCGACAGCAGTATGATCAAATGGTGAAGTACGCTACAGCCTTGCGCCTGGGTACCGCTGAAACCGAAGCAATCTTAAAGCGGTTTACTCGCAATAACCTCAAACATCCGACATATCAAGCTTTAGGGGAACTCGGAAAGGCCTTAAAAACAATTTTCCTTTGTGATTATCTACATTCTGAAGAACTTCGCCAAGAGATTCACGGAGGGTTAAACGTTGTAGAAAACTGGAATAGCGCAAATAGCTTTATCTTTTATGGCAAGGGCGGCGAGATATCGACTAATAGGTTAGAAGACCAGGAATTATCCGTTTTATCGTTGCACCTTTTAGAAAATTGTTTAGTATATATCAACACGCTCATGCTTCAGAACATCTTATCGAATCCAAAATGGTTTAATTTAATGACTGCCGAAGATTTTCGTGCGATAACACCCCTCGTTTATACACACATAAACCCTTATGGAACATTTAAGTTAAACATGAGTGAGCGTCTTCCGTTGGAAGAAGGTGTTATTGCATGACTGAAAAGAGGACATCGGCTAAAAAGAAAGCTAAGGAGCTGGCCAAATATCTCCGGGGAGAACGACCTGATTATGCTTACCTTAAAAGCCTATTCCAACACTTAAGAGCAGAGTTGGAAGTAGAAATACCGAAAGTGCTTAAAAAGTTACCCTATGTACCCATGGAAGAAGAATTAAAGCGGTATTATGAGGTGGTTTGGAAGTCAAAAAACTTTCAAGACATAATGATTATCAAGACGCTTCTATATACCGGCATTCGGGTAAGCGAATTAATCAATATTAAGCTAACAGATGTTGATTTTCACTATTGCCAAATCCGCATAAATAAAGGCAAAGGGAACAAGGATCGCATCGTACCGTTCCCTCAATCTTTCAAAGAAATGTTGGCCATGCACGCTGATGCTATGCAAAAAAAACAAGCTGTTTATTTGTTTGAATCCTCATGGAAGAAGAAATACACAGATCGAGGTATCAGGAAAATCTTAGCCAAATATTCAGAGGAAGCAGAGTTGGCACAAAGCCTATCGCCTCATAAACTACGTCACTTTTTATTGACCTGGCTGAAAAAGCAGGGCATCGATGATGCTCTGATTCAACCCTATTCTGTCCATGAAAGTCGCAAATCACTGGAGATATACTCTAGATTGGCTATCACCGATGCTCAAAAAGAATATAATAAAGTTATTAACAGATTTACCATTTAGTGCCATATACTTTGCGGGTGGTGACAGCAACGCTGGTATTACCCCAACAAAGATCTTTTATTAATTCAAAGTATTTTAAGAAATAGATTGCGTTGATCCGATGAGTCTTTTTTGATATAGCTACTAATCTAANNGGCTTCTTAGCGTATATGATGAATGAAAATTAAAAGTCACACCCAAAAGGTGTGGCTTTTGCTCCCGTCGACGCGGATTAACCGTCAGCCACGTGAACCACTTTAAAAAGCTACAAACAGGACCTATGCACTTAATGGTAGGCCATGGAAACTAGGATAACCTATACCCAAAAACATTCGGATTTCATCCGGCCAAAATTCATCAAAAAGCCTTGCAAATCTATGCACAGTTGTGTCA
>OMOF01000743.1 GCA_900290375.1 Candidatus Desulfosporosinus infrequens | reverse complement strand
TGGAACTGGAAAGGATTAAATCATGGCAAGTACAAAACTTGAAGAAGAAGTAATGTTTCTGATCGAAGCAAAGAAGAAAGCAAGAGAAAATGGTAAAGAAGGTGATTTTGCCAATCGCTTGAAAGTTCTCTTTCTTGAAGGTCAGGTTTCTGAAGAAGCTTACAAAATCATGTGTCAAATGTGTGGTGTGAAAGCTGCTGAACCTCCTACAAAAATTGTGTATCGTGATACTTCTACTAATGGTCGTTGCTAATTAAGAGGGTAAAATGAAATACAAATTGTTTGGTAATGAAATACTTATAAAAGATCATCATTGCAATTTTAATGATCAAGTAGGAATGAAAGTTAATACTCCATATGTTAATCTGTATGTGAGATTGACTGATGAATGCCAAGCAAAATGTAGATTTTGTACCTTTCATGGTAAAGATAAAGGATTTGATGAATATAAGTTTCTTTATACATTAAGTCGTCTATCTGAACAAATCAAAATCAATAAAGTTTCTTTCACTGGTGGTGAACCAACTGTAAAAATTGATTTACTCAATCGTTTGTTGGAAGAAGTTAAATCAATTGATAAAAATATCTGGACAGTTGTTAATACCAATGGTTATGATTTTTTAGGTATTAAACCTGAATACACAGATAGTATTGCTCTTTCAAGGCATCATTGGAGTAATCCAACTAACAATGAAATTTTTGGATTAGATCATTATGGTTATTGGATAACAGATTCAAAAGATATCCTAGAATATCCTCATAAAGATAAGCTACATTTGTCTTGTAACCTTATTAAGGGATACACTGATTCAGCAGAAAAATGTAAAAAATTTATAGACTTTTTTGGGGCTGGTGGAGTGAATGACTTTGGTTTTGTTTCTCTTATGGGAAACAATCAATATTCCAAAGACCATTTTGTTGATTTCTCTACCATTGATCTAGGTAGTATGCCTGATACAATGAAAGCAGCACACTATTCAAAAGGTAGTGTTCTTCAACCAACTTGCAAATGTGCAAATTACCTGACTTGTCTTGACGATGGTTCTATTGTAAAATCGTATGCAAGATACTATATCAGCAGGGATGAATGTAAGGGAATCCTTGTGTATGATACTGATGGAAAACTAAAAAATGGGTTTGATGGAGAAGTGATTTATGAATAAGTTTTGTCTGGTTATTGTGTTGGTTTTGTCTCTTACTGGAACTGCTTTTGCAAAAGGTGGTTGTGGTGGGGGTGGAGGTCATGCTTCTGCTGGTCATGCCAGTGCTAGTCATG
>OMOF01000742.1 GCA_900290375.1 Candidatus Desulfosporosinus infrequens | reverse complement strand
AGTTCTCCTGGTGAGCGAAGAAGAGATTCCCAGGTTTCAAATAGCTCTGCGGCTTGTCGGTATGCCTCCTGCTGCTTCAGTACGTTGGTAAAAACCATACTCAAGTTCTCAATCAAGGCAATGCGCATGAATAAGGGCACTGCCCATAATTCATTCATTTTGAGCACGGTTACAGTCTGAAGTTCCATGATATAATCCACTGTTTTTTGAACCTTGACATGTCCATCCGTTAGGTCTAAATATCCGCACATCCTGAGGCTCTTCCATCACCATGGGGAGCTTATGAAGGTTGTTCTTAGACAACTTTTGCTGTACAAATAGAGCCTGTTCCTTGATAAAATGGATGTTATCCAGCAACCACTCTCCTGATGGCACAAGAGTTTTACCTGCTTGATCAAACTCGCGCAACACTTCTTCAGAGTTTGTCAGGTTTTCTACCCAGTAATTAAAGAGTTTCAGTGTTAATCCCGATCTCTGTCGCCCAGCGGACAAGGGACCAGTCAACAGGGTACGCGTCCGTTGTTTAAATTTTCTGGTGAATGATATTTTTGTTCCCACATCAACTCTACCCCTTTATAGTTTCAGGTTCTGCGAATTATTCCTTTTTGTTAATAGCCAATTTCTCCAGCTTCCAGCTGACGCAAATGAACCTCCTATTATCTAGGTCAGAGTTTTTTTCTTCTATCTAGAATGATAACAAAAAAAAATGCCATTCATATGGCATTTTTCTTGTATTAAGGAGCTATTAGTACTATTTGGCACCAGTGTATTGACTGAGAGATAAGTTAAATATCCCCTTCTGTAAGCAGTCGCTTGTAGTAATGAGCGTTAGCATATAAGGCAGCTACCGGATTATGCACTAATACCTTATCTTTAGTAATCAGGGTCGTGACAGGCGCTTCGAAATATTCAATAAAGATTGAGTTATGCCCCACGCAAAGACCTACTATTACGTTAAGGTCTGTCTTTTCTTTATTCAACAGTTTTGCCTACATTATGGGACTACACAACGACTCGTGGCATCCTTTTTCTACTTTCGAAGCCTCCGGCACACCAACTTCTGTTTTATCGGTCGAACCCACTTTGCAAGAAACCGCAAAACTTTTCAAACCTTTGGCCTGAAGGATTTTGGCAAAGATTTTCGCCTCATTGATTAATGCTCCACCGGTTGCGATACCAATATTTTGCGCGCCAATCTTCTTATCAAAAACAATTATCTCCTCTACCCGCGCAAGCTTACCGTAGTAGGCACCTTCGATCTCAGCGGCGGCCACTGTAAACTTTGATACAAATTCATCCGATCTATAAAGTTCAGTAGCTGCTTTGAATTCCTCACAGTTTGTGTGGTCGTTAGACAAAATTCAGGATAGACTTCCTGCTTCCTGTAGCAATTTAGTACTCCGCAATCCGTGCAGTTCAGTTGCGCATACCTTTCCGCTGGTTCTGGTTTAGAGCTTATGGATAGAATAGCTCCTTAATACAAGAAAAATGCCACAATTATGGCATTTTTTTCTGTTATCATCCTAATATAGAAGGGAAAATATTTATATACAGGTAATCTAGATAATCCTAGATGGAGAAAGGAGAATGTTGTGTCGTTATTACCTAAATAATGCCAAAACCCTTCCCCATGTTATTAGTCATGACACAAATAGGTAATACAAAGGTGAACAACGGATGCAATAGAAAAGTGGACCACCCAAACCAGTTACTGTCGAGGGCAAGGAAATGAGCATGAGAACAAATATTCCGCAAATCAAGTAACACAGGCAAAAATTCAAGAACAGAAAGGATACTTGTTATGAAAGGCAATGCCGACCAGCCTAAGGCCCCAGAATCGAAACCGGAATTGCAATCTAACGCGAAGGACGATCTGAAATCCCTT
>OMOF01000543.1 GCA_900290375.1 Candidatus Desulfosporosinus infrequens | reverse complement strand
ATTGATCCACAAAAGCTTGCACTTTTGTTTGCGCCGTAGAACTATCAGAACTTACATTTAAGGTTATAGTTGAGGCGCCAGCATCCGACCCATTAATATTTAAAGTTACGCCTGGGATAACTGACGTAACAGTATTAGTTGGGCTCGTTACATTTGTGATACCGTTTACTGTCATTACAGCATCTTTAGCTGTTTGATTAATGTTCTGTAAAACATTGGAACTATCCGTGATTCCCAGATCTGTTAGAACGGTGCCCGTAAGATTGGTGAAACTCGCCGCATTTTCCACCCCTGTCTGATTTGAAGTAATAGACAGTTTGTAACCCTTCGTTGCAGGAGTGATTATACCCGTAGTTGGATCAGTTGTTGCAGGTGTCGTTATCGGGATCACCGTTGCGTTCACACCAGCACCTGAACTATCGATTGAGTTAGCAATTGTTTGTAAGCTATCCCCTTTGTTAACCGTTATGGTAGTCGCTACTCCAGCAGTGGTTATAGAAAATGTTCCTGCATTTAACGCTGTTGCCGTAGTTGAACTAGACACAGCTTGTAACGCACTAGAAACTGATTGCGCCTGTGCAGTGTTCATAACATTAATACTGTAGGTTCCAGGGGTGGCATTGGCACCTGTCGTAGCACTTAAGAGAGAGGAGTTGCTGGACGACACCTGTGTAGCATTCCAAGTAGTTGAAGCTGATAAATCAGCTAACGTTGCTTCTAAAGAGGATACCCGCGTACTTACGTCTTGCCAAGCATTTTCAGTATTTTGAACATTTGTTTGATTTTGCTGCATTTCAGTCATAGGTACATCATAAGCCTGCACAAGACTACTCACAACGCCAGAAAAATCATAGCCAGATAACCCTGGCAGAGCTAGCGGATTTGTAGAAGTGGAACTAGAGCCAGTCGTACTAGTAGAACCAACCGAACTTACCGACATAATTTTGACCTCCTAAACCTTTTTATTAACCACCAAACCAACTGTATCCGAAAATGAACTGAGAAGATCTAAGGCTTGCTTAGACGGAATTTCATTGAGCACATCTCCAGTTTCCTGATCAACAACCTTAACGACGACACAATCCGGATTGGAGTGCACACTGAATTTCAGGCGTTTATCGATAATACCCATTAATCTATTTAACTTTTCTGTTGCTTTTTCCACTTGTTCGCGAGGGATTTCTTCGCGTGCAGAAGGGACATCAGACTTTTTATCAACTACTTTAAGTGGTGTATCCTGTGAACGTTCAGTTTTTTGCCCCAGAAAAGTATCTGTTGGCAACAAAGTCGTTTGGCTAGTAGATTGTATTGGCGTAATCGTAGTCATCAACTCCTTGATAAGGAATATTTATATTTAGGAATACATTTTTATACACTATAAGCCGACCGGCAAAACGCAGGTCGGCTTATGAATATTTTCAGGTCCAATTATTAACCCAACAGTTTAAGCAGCGCCTGTGGTGTTTGATTAGCTTGAGCCAACATCGCAACTCCAGCTTGAGACAAAACTTGATTTTTGGTGAAGTTCGACATTTCAGAAGCCATGTCT
>OMOF01000741.1 GCA_900290375.1 Candidatus Desulfosporosinus infrequens | reverse complement strand
AACCTTGCTCATAGTCGTGAATACTTTTAACATAAAATCCTTGAAATCCGCTGTGCTCATTGAGTCATTCATTATCTGACGATCTGGCTTCCAACTCGGATGCGCACTCCCACCATAGTCGACGTTCCACGGGGGATCGGTAAATACCTGTCGGGCCTTCTTACCGTCCATCAAAACACTGACATCTTCCAGAGAAGTGCTGTCACCGCACATCAAACGGTGTTTGCCAAGCAGCCATATATCTCCCCGCTGACTCATTGGCGTTTCAATTTCTGCTAGAGCTGCATCCGCATCAAAGTCATCTTCATGAACTTCCGTTTTGGCATCTGAAACCCCATCATCTAACTCAAACCCGAAGTCAGCCATCGAAAAATCCAGGTTAAATTTACTAAGCTCATCAAGTTCGGCGCTTAATAGGTCAAAGTCCCATTCTGCCAACTCAGCAGTTTTGTTGTCAGCGAGCCGGTATGCTTTAATTTCTGCATCACTGAGATCATCAGCGATTAGGCATGGGACGGTCTCCAGACCCAACTCAATCGCTGCCTTTAAGCGCGTATGCCCTGCTACCACTTCGTTGTTTTTATCTAAGACAATCGGAACCTTAAAGCCAAACTGTTTAATCGATTCAGCGACGGCGTGAATAGCGTGGCTGTTGTCTCGTGGATTTTGTTTATACGGTTTTATGTCTTTGACACTAATCTCATGGATTTTCAAAGGTTTTAGCCCCCCTTACTTTACTACATATAGAAATCGAGCACAAAGCCGGTTATTCCAACTTTGTGCTCGAATCTTCGCTATCGTCACCAAAGACCTTCACGGTCTCGATAAGCTTTAGAAATTCAAATTTCTGACGCTCAAGCTCCATCTTAATTGGGTTATCCGACCAGCCCCGTTCCCTATCCTTGTTTTTCAGCAATATAAAGCAAGCCGCAACATCCGGCGGGATGTACTTGTTGGTTTTTTCTGTAAATTTAACTTGTTTCCCATCAACATCTCGAATGGAAACCTTTGTCTCCTCATAGTTACTGCCCAGCGCTCGTTTGACAAGAGCATTCTCAATCTCGGTTATCAATACCTCTCTTCCTGCTTTTAGGGCGTCAACTAACTCAATGTGTTGCTTCTTAAAATTGTTTAAGGCTTGCACACTAATTCCAAGATTCTTACAGATTTGAACTTCCGTTAAACCATCTCGTGCCCATTTTTTAACAAGCATGAGCTTTTCTTGTACTTGAGGCCATTTTGAGTGTGCGATAATAAACCACCTTCCTTCAAGCTATAATAAAAATACACCCTCTTTAGAGTGCGTTAGCTTTGCCGTTGCGCCGGATCATTTTACACTTCATACTTTCTTCCCACCTCTTTCTTCTGAATATGATTCGCGTATTAACTGGCCTTTTAACCTCCTAGCAAGACTGTTTTTCTTCTTCTGCCCTATTAGTGTGGTTATAACCACACTAATAACCACACTAAAAAAAGGCAGTGTGGCACGTAAAACCCGCTTGTACCAACGGTTTCAGCGCCAAAACCACACTAACCACACAAAAATAAAGTATACATACACACCCTATATATTTCATAGATATTACTACTACTCTACAGTGTCTCAATATATATGATTATCACTGCTATTCATGTGTAAAATAGTAATAACCCTTATATAATTATATTAGTGTGGTTAGTGTGGTTTATATCTCTAAAGCCTTGCTACATAAGGGTTTCCTATGCCACACTAGTTAAAATTAGTGTGGTTGCTAGTGTGGTTTTTAATGAATTAGTGTGGTTTTTCAGCCTGAAAAGCTTGATCAGCATAGCTTACCAGGTCAGTCTCTATGAAATCCTTCCGGATCTGTACGATATGCTCCCGGCTGCCAGCGAACATTTTCCTGAAGGTCCTCCGTTTCTTCCCGCCCTCCTCAATGGTATAGAGATAACCGGCAATATCCATTTGATTCCAAAGCATGCGTTCAGTGATTGGCAAATGTCCA
>OMOF01000090.1 GCA_900290375.1 Candidatus Desulfosporosinus infrequens | reverse complement strand
CGGAAAAACATCCGCCACAGCATCCTGGAAACCTTTAATTTTAAGGATATTTTCTATTTCTGACTCTTTTTGTATTTTAGTGCTAAGTTCAAGCCATTTTTCTTGTGCTTGTTGTTTAGTTTTTTCTACTGTTGAGTTTAGCAACTCCGACAGCATTGCTTNNGTACTGTTCTCGTTTCAAGCGATAATTAACGAAATAGTTTTCTCCTGTAACGTCCAACTTGACAGTTTCAACTTGAAATTCAATTGAAGGCCTGTCCACCAGTGTGGCGTTGACAGGTAAACTCGGTTGGCTCGAAGAATGAGTATGGGGAACGACCCCAGTTACCCATACCCCAAGAGCACCGAGGATCACCGCTAACCCTAAAAATACTCCCAGCCATAACCGCGGTTTGGGCCCGATAAACACATTCAGCTTGCCCATTATGATCCACCCATCGGTACAACAGTAATTCTAGCGCTCGGAATATTGAGGAGCGTTTGTACTGCTGTATGAATCCCTTCTCTCACCTTTGGATCTCGCGCCCCCTCAGCAATAACTAAAACCCCAGCTACCTCTGGACGATCCTCCATCACCATGACCGGCTGGGATGAGCCATTGGGCATGACCACTTGGTTATTTTCCGTAACCTGCGTCGTTTCCCGGGTTCCACCAGCTTTATCTGTCTCTTTTGAAGTATTTTTAGTGACATTATCATTGTGTGCATATTCACTCTTCATCCCCGTCGCAAAGCTTACCGAGACTTGCACCTTGCCTACCCCTTCCATCAACAGGATATTAGCTTGTAATTTGTTCTCCAATTCTTTCTCTAAAGCACTAATTTTTGTACTCGAGGTTAAGGCAGTAGGTGAGGCGGAGTTCGCCTGTATACTCTGGGCAGGAGTTTCAGGCCCTTTTCCCAAATAAATAAAGGACATCCCTACCGCGATGAGCGCTACCAAGCCAATTAACATTTTGTCCCCTGAAATCAACTTCATCAACTTCACGAATCAAATACCTCCCTTCGAAATTAGGTTTATTTAATAACTTTCTTGAATGAAAATCTTTTCTTTGGACATGTTCATAAAAGTTGCAATCTTTTCACGCACCTCTTCCGCTCTTGGGGACTGAGTTTGCGGACTGGGAGGGGACTGCCCGATGGTAACGGGTTGAACAGGTCGTATTTCTCCTGTTACCGAAGTCAACCTAACGTTAACCTCCCTTATCTTGGGCTGATCAATTACCCCCCCTGTCCCCTCTTCAAACTTGATGTCGGCTGAGGCAGCCCCGACTCCATGAGTCCCCAGCGCGAGCGCTTCGATCTCATGAACCAAAATCTGACGGTATTGCTCTTGGACAGCGTCACGTCCGACTTTAACCCCTTGCCCATCTGAAGCTATGACAGGTAAATCCTGAGGGGATGTGACTGTCCAGGCCGGAATATCCATCGCCAAAGGAGTATGTAAAAACGTTGTAATCGGGGCGAGAACTGCCGAAATCACAAACAACCCCATCACCATCTGGACAAACCCGCGCATAGATTTATTGGGCAATAGCATTTCTAAAAAGGTTGCCAAGAGCAAAATCATAGCCAAATTGCGCACAAGAGTTTGTAACGTTTGCACAGCGCTCTCCTCCTTAGTGCAACATCACTGCAAAGGTTCCCGTGCCTACGACCACGGCAACCGTCATAAAAAACATAATCGCAACCGACGCGACCGTTACTAAGATATAAATTAGACTTTTTGACATATCCTGTAAGCTTTCCGCCAAAGCCTTTTCGCCGAGTGGTTCGATGAGGGCAGCTGAGACACGAAAAACAAGGATCATAGCAAGAATTTTTACTAAAGGGCCTAAACAAATTACAATTATCGCCAACAAAGCAATGATCCCGACGGCATTTTTTAAAAGTAGGCCTGAGGTGATGACAAGCTCGACAGCATCTTTAAAAAATTTGCCCACGACTGGGACAAGATCCGCAGAATATTTGGCTGTCCGAAAAACTACGCTGTCCGCAACCCCTCCTGTTACCCCCTGAACCGTCATGACTCCAATAAACACAGTCATAATAACCCCTAAGGAAAGTTTTCCTGCGAATTCAAAAAGTCCGGCGAGCTTACTGAGCTTGAACTGTTCAGAGATATGATTAAAAAGTCGGAGTATGGCGGCGAGAAAGTAAAGTGGTAACACAGCTGTCTTGATAATAGTTGCTAAAACGGTCAGACTGCCCATGATAAGGGGTTTAAATAAGGCTGCACTGGTCAGATTTCCCATGGAAACCAGTAAGGTCAACATCACCGGAAACAAGGTTTGCATCAGACCAACCATCTGATCAATCGTTCCCGTGGCGACACTTAACGCTTCCCGAAAGGAGGTAAGGGCTATACTTAACAGAACAAGATAAGTCATAACCTGCGCAGTTTTTCCAACGCTTCCGCCAAAAGCAACCTGTAGCTGCGCCAATACAGCACCGAGTACAGCTAAAATAAGCAACTTGCCTATTAAGGGAGCACTGCTTAACACTTCCCGTCCCAATAACGCCAGTAAAGTCTGCCCTAACTTTTCTGGTCGCAGATCCAGTTTTCCGGTCTTTAATTCATCAAACATTCTAGTTAAGGAAAAGTCGGGCATTGTCTTCTGTACATCGCTATCCAGTTGGTCCAGAAAACCCCGCATTTGGCTCAGATCAATCTGTTGCGAAAGTTCTACCTTATCCGGGGGTTGAGAGGTCATCTCCTCAGCAAGGGCGGGGGAAGTTGTCCCACCCAGTAAGATGACAAACACAACCAAACTGACGATGAATCTCCTCAAATACATCACCTCACGGAACGAGTCGTACCAACGACTCTGTAATGGCTACAATAATGGGAATCGCTAAGACAATAACCCCAACTTTCGCTGCCAGTTCAATTTTAGTAGCTAAAGCATTTTCCCCCGCATCCCGGCAGATTTGAGCGCCAAACTCGGCCAGATAGGCCACACCCACAATCTTCAAAACGATAAGTAAGTAATAAGAACTGATATTAGCCTGATCGGCTAGAGTCTGGAGCAAATCGACGATGACTTTGATTTTGCTTAAAATCAGGATAAAGATCGCTGCACCTGCAATAATTGAAAGTTGCAACGCAATTTCCGGTCGAATCTGTTTTAAAACAACACAAATAACCGTCACAATCAGGGCTAGCCCTACGATCTGCCATATTTCCACGTTTTAGCCCCCTAATAAAGGTTAAAAACACTCTTAACCAGGGTAAATAATTCTGATATAGACTGTACTACGATATAGAGAACCACGATAACTCCCATAATTGTAACGCCCTGAGCCATTTCGCTGCGACCGGATTGATTCAGAACAGATGCTAATACTCCGACCAAAATACCAATTCCTGCGACAGTAATGATAAGATTGAAGCTCATTCCCCGACTCCTCTCCTTGGTTAAATTAAAATGAGCACTCCTGCAATCCCACAGAGGAAACCCAGATAGGACCACATCTTCGCCTGTTTTTCAGACCAAACTCCGGCTTGATCCTTGATTAAAGCTAGTTGGTGCTGAACAAGTTCTAATTGTTTATGTTGCTCTTGACTGTCCGACCGTCCTAATCCATGGCCAACGTCGCCTATCACTTGCCAGTCTTGTTGCTTCAAACAAAAATTCACATTCTGACTCAAGATTGTTTCTTTCCAGGCCGTGCCTGCTGACTCGCCTCGTTCCAATCGTTCCTGGAGTTCGGCAAAAAACTTTTGCCAAGGTAGATCTGTACGTTCCTTCACAATACCGAAGGCCTCCGGCAAAGGGGTCACCCCCCATACTATTTCTGTGTCCAAAAGCGCCAAAGCCATTAAACAGGCTCGTAATTCTGCTGGTCTGCGCCGAATTCGGCTTGCCAGCCATAATCCCAGACTCCCGCACCCGGCGATAAGAGCAACACATCCCATTATGAGCATCACAAGATCCTCCCAGTTTTAAGATCGTAAACTCCTTCAACCGTCCCCGGCCCATTTTTCCTACTTAACACCACCAAACGCTCAAACACTCCTTGTTCTAGCAAATGAGCTAAGGTTGGTCTGTTCTGTGCTTCTTCTAATGAACTCGCGTGAGCCGTGCTAAGAATCCGCACCCCAGTGCGCAAGGCATCCATCAAGGCCGTAACATCGTCCGAATGACCAAGCTCATCCATCGCAATCACCTGTGGTGCCATGGAACGAACCATCATGTTCATCCCACTGGCTTTTGGGCAACCATCCAAAACGTCCGTACGGTATCCCAAGTTATAAGTCGGCACCCCTTGCCACATTCCGGCCAGTTCCCCACGTTCGTCCACGACGCCGACTGTCAGGCCTACTAACCCTAATTGTGGAACCCCATTACTGATTAATCGAATCAGATCTCTTAAGAGAGTGGTTTTACCGGCCCGAGGCGGTGAAATCAAAAGTGTGTGACCAAACGTACCGTCTGCACCTAAAAGCAAAGGTAAGATCTTTAGGCCGCGTCCTAGAATATCCCGAGCGATCCGAAGATTTAAGGAAGAAATGTGCTTCAGCGTTTGAATTTTACCGTGTTGTAAAATCGCCTCTCCCGTTACCCCAACTCGATTTCCCCCAGGAAGGGTTAGAAAACCCTGTCTGAGATCCTCTTCAACCGCGTATACTGAACTATGGGTCATGCGCTCTAGAGCACAGACAAGATCCTCCCGCTTGACGAAGTAAGCTTTGTTCGGGTTTGTTATTTCCCCTTCGCTGTTTAAAAAAAGATCCTGGTCTGACGTCCGAACCAAGAGTGGCTGACCCACTCGTAAACGAAGTTCTTCGACCTCTTGAAAGGTAACTGCTTTAATTTTGTCTAAAATCGAACGGACCTCTGGGCCAAACCATCTGGCCATATCCGCCCACAAAGCCGCGCTCTGATCCGACCTGCAAAGACTCCCCTCCGTTTGAGAGGTCATAGGCTCAGTTGAATTTAGCTTCACTTTAGGAGCCTGAACAACAGATAGCGTGTAATGTAGCGACACATCATTGTCCCCCCTTGATAAATGGTATGTCCTCCTTTTTGCTTTTAGACTTGAATTTCCAAGGAAAAAATTTTTTTAGGGGGAGGAAGTCTCTCTGCATCTTACGCCGGTATGTATTCCTTTAGGGGTCACGGCTTCGGCGAGACTCTCCACTGGAGACTATCGTGTTTGCACAGTATTGTTTATCGGACTCAATTTAAAAATTAGAAGGAATTGTTGTTAAAAGAGCGTCAGATGTGTTATTTGAAGTTTAGGTGCTGATCATTAGCGTCTGGCTGAGAAAGCGAATTTTAGAAGACAGAACCGAAGGGTAGCACATGGAGATTGAACTTGTTAGAGGTGTCCACCAACGGGGATTGTTGGATCACCAGATCAAAGGCATTTGACTGGTAAGTTCCTATAGGGATGATCTAATTTAAGAAAGTAGCAGGTCTAAAGCGAAGACCTGCTATTATGATTAATTTTTAGATATACTTTTCTAAAACATTGAAAAATTCTATTTTATAGAAATATAATTCCAATATATTGATATATGTAATATTTTGGTATATAGTAAAGGAAACTTACCAAAGGAGTGGTGTCATTATGATACTGCGTGAAGAATACCTAAATAAGTTGATAAAGTTAAAAGGCACAAAAATAATTAAAGTTATTACTGGTATTCGGCGTTGTGGAAAATCTACTTTGCTTGAAATGTTCCGCGAGTACCTGCTTCAAAATGGAGTTCAGAAAGAGCAAATAACGGCGATTAATTTTGAGGATATGGATTACAGTGAGCTGACCGATTATAAACTCCTCTATTCCTATCTAAAAGAACGTCTTATCCCCAATAAAATGAACTATATCTTTTTGGATGAAATTCAGCTTGTCGAGTCATACCAAAAGGCTGTCGATAGCTTATATATCAAAGAGAATGTCGATTTATATATCACTGGTTCCAATGCCCATATGCTATCTGGTGAATTAGCAACACTTCTTTCTGGCAGATATATTGAAATGCAAATGCTGCCTCTGTCTTTCAAGGAATACCTTGATTTTGTTGGCGACAGAACTGACCTCAGCAGAAAATATAGCGATTACCTTCAGTTCAGTTCATTTCCGTATGCCGTCAGCCTAAAAAAGGACCGGAGTTTAATACGTGATTATCTCAGTGGAATCTACAACACCGTGCTCCTGAAAGATGTTGTGTCGAGGAAAAGAATATCTGATGTGATGCTGCTTGAGAGCGTTATTCGTTTCTTGTTTGATAACATAGGCAACCGTTGGTCAACAAAAAAAATCAGCGATACAATGACCTCCAATGGCAGAAAGATCTCAACCCATACAGTTGAGTCCTATCTCTCCGCGCTAATCGACAGTTATATTATCTATCAAGCAAAACGCTATGATGTTAAGGGTAAGCAGATTCTCAAAACGCAGGAAAAATATTATATCGTTGACATTGGCCTACGGTATTACCTTTTGGGCAATAAAGGCGCAGATATGGGTCACATTCTCGAAAATGTCGTCTATTTAGAGCTTCTCCGTAGGGGCTACGAAGTGTCTATAGGGAAGGTAGATGATATGGAGGTGGATTTCATGGCATCGAATAATGATGGGATTGAATACTACCAAGTAGCTGCTACTGTTAGAGATACAGATACCTTGGATAGAGAACTGAAGCCATTAAAAAAAATTGCCGACCATTTTCCGAAATATCTCCTGACATTGGATGACGACCCTCCCACTTCCTATAACGGGATTCGTCAAATCAACGCACTTGATTTTTTACTGAACTGAACAAAAGCGCAATATAAAACAGACGGTTTATAACATGGGTATGTTATAAACCGTCTGTTTTTCTG
>OMOF01000740.1 GCA_900290375.1 Candidatus Desulfosporosinus infrequens | reverse complement strand
TGTTTACAGTTTGTTCTGTATATTGTGTGTTCATTTATAATTCTCACCTCAAAATATAGTTATGTTTCCTAGGAAACTATAACTATATTATCATTTTATTGTTTCCGCGTCAATAATAAAGTGGGGCTGTATCAGACGCTGATCTTTCAGCCTTTTGATACCATAGCAATGTATTTCTTTTGCATGCTAAATTCTTCTTTCTCCCCTACTCTCCTACCACATCGCCATTAGCAATGGCTTGTAATGGTGTATATGATTTTAAGGCAGGTGTTCTTGAACAGCCTATAACCAGTAAAACTATTATCGCGGCGAGTATACTGCCTATTAACAGCAGCTTATTCTCCCTGATTAAGTATAAAAACCATATCATTACCCTCGGCTCCCTTACAAAAAGCCTGTTGGTTCAACAGATGGTTGCAAATGCCCCTCCAAGCACAGTGACTTGACTTAGAACTCATTTTCATATCGTTTGAAAAATTCATAATAGGTTCGTATGTTTTCCAGCTTTGTCCACTTCTTCACATCCACTGGCTTCTCGTCAAGATCATAGATTTTCGCTCCACGCAGGGCAAGCAGAAACGGCGAATGGGTTGAGATAATAAACTGACAGCCCCCAAACCGTGCAGCATCCTCAATAAATTTCATTAATTCCATCTGACGTTTTGGAGAAAGACTGTTTTCAGGCTCATCTAATATATAAAGTCCAGCTTCATCAATTTTCTCGGTAAAATACAGGAAGGCATTTTCTCCATTGGAATATCCCCGTACATTAGCCATCAATTCATGTCTCACAAAACGGGACTGTGTTTTACTTTTTGCCAGATTTACTTTTTTAAGTTGCTCATAATCTGCAAGAGACTTCATCTGAAAAGGAGAATATTTGGCATCCAGATATTCATCAAATAGTTTTTCCCTTTTTAGGTCAATACCCTGATTGAGGTTGCGAATATTTAACATATAGTCAAATACATCATCACTGGTAATTATTCTGCTATTTTCAGGAACCTTGGCCTTAAGTTGCATCTCACACATCTGGATATAGTCGGAATAGAAATTAGATTTATTATAGATAGAGTCACGATTGACTCCTATTTTTTCTGCCATCACATTTAAGGCCGTTGATTTTCCTGACCCATTTCCTCCATATAAAATCGTAACCGGCTCAAAATCAATTCTCCCAAAACCAATTCTTGATAAGATCATAAATGGATAAAACACATCATAGCACGTTCTTTTTATCTTCATGAAAAAGCTAAATTCCATATCCTCATTGGGAAAGGTGAAAACATTCAAATAAACCATTATCCTCTTCCTTATCAATAAATTCTATAAACTGATTCCAAGCGATCTGTTAGACTGTCTTAAGCATCTTAAGCCGCGCCCTCCATGGTGGCGACTAACCAGCGATGGCTGGGGTAGTTATGTAGCCTCACCCTAAAATTGTTAACTATATTTAGTATAACTCGCAAAACAATTCCAGTCATTACTAAATTGAGCAATACAAAAAAGGAGTTGGCGTTAGCTCGGGCCAACCCACATCTTACCTGCTTCACATTTTTGACATTTTTAATACTATCTTATTTAACATAAAATGGTATTAATCTATTCTCTAATATTTGAACCTATCTAAGAAATCACCATAAGTAGCTCAATATACGATTGGATTCTCAATAATCCTCGAAATCAATTTGTCATCAATACAACTTGCTTGTGTAATACCCAAGTCCAATATTAAACCTCATATAAAATGCCTGTCCTAAATTCGAATGCGCATTCAAATCTGAGACAGGCATGAGTGTATAGAAGAATCAAAAGAAATTATAGTTAAGACCACTGCTTGTACCATAGCGTATTGATGTTACCCTCTGCTTCATAATCACTAAAAATTTCGCTTATTCGTTTCATGTATTTCGTCAGTCTTTCCTAAAAATTTTTCTAGTTAAAAAACCTTAGTTGGCGCCCGCGACTCTTGTGCAAGTTTTGCAGGACGTTAATCGATCTATAGAAGCTCTTCCTTTCTGTACCACTTTCGCTCAACTCAAGTCCTTTCCCCACTTCAATTCGTAGTGAGTGTAAACCAAGCATGTCTTTTGGTCCTTATTTATACTTTTGTCTATTGGCAAGAGGTAGATGCGCACTCGTGCCGGAAATGTGTTGCCCCTATAGAAGTTTTTTCGTTCAAGCATTTCCCAAGCATTTACCGATTTTTTTCTCGAGTACTGACATAGTAATCGGTTTGCTAAGATAGTCATCCATACCGGCTGTAAAACATTTTTCTCGATCTCCTTCCATAGCATAGGCGGTCATTGCAATTATGGTCGTGTTCTTATTCAAAATACTAGACTTTTTTATTTGTTCTGTCGCTTCGTAGCCATCCATCACAGGCATTTGACAGTCCATTAAAATGAGATCATATTTCTTGGTATTGCATTTTTCGACAGCTTGCTCGCCATTTATAGCCAGTTCTACTGAATAACCAAGTTTTTTCAACATAATCATTTCTAACTTTTGATTTGCCACCATGTCTTCAACTAGTAGGATATTACTGTTTCTAAACTTACGATGTTCTTCAGCAATTGTATGTCTGGTCACCAGATTTGTCATTGATTCCCGAGGTTCTAAAGCGGCAACACCGGAGATAACGTTAATCAATTCCATTT
>OMOF01000736.1 GCA_900290375.1 Candidatus Desulfosporosinus infrequens | reverse complement strand
GCAAAGCAAATGCCAAACTGTCAATAATGTATAAGAAATAATACATTATACCTTTGTATGAATATAAAAAATGGTTTATTTTTCTGAAAACTCTATTATTTTAGGGGCTGGTCGTCATTTATCTTCCTTATACATTGTATATTTATTCACATTATGATCTTTTAAATACACAATGAGATTTTACAATAAGTGTTAAGTATATCACATGTTTATTGTTGTATTTTTTGTAAATATTAGTGAATACTGTAAATCATTCTATGCTATTATTTTGCATAAATACAGATCTTATGGATCTGGCGTATTATATATATTGCATTAACGAATTTACATCCTATCTACTTAAGGAACTCCCCTATCGATTATTCCCACACCGATCACGATTTTCCGATTCAACGTGTATAACATTCCTCATTGTTACGTATAATAACTTTATATTCTATGCTGTCTGCTTATATTTTAATATGCTAAATAGGAGTATTACATGGTGAATAACATCTTAAACTTTCCAAAACCATCACCTGAGTTTAAACTAAACATTAGTCAACCTACTGCTATCTATGACATCGCTACCCATTTGCGTGGTATCATGCATGAAGCATCTACTGCAGATCATGATCTTGTTATTTTATGTATTGGTACCGATCGTTCCACAGGCGATTCTTTAGGGCCACTAACAGGTAGTAAATTACGCTCTTTTAACCCTTACCCTTATATTTACGGCACCCTTGATAACCCCGTACATGCCTCCAACTTACATGATAATATACAATTTATTCATACCAGATTTGATAATCCCTTTATCATTGCAGTCGATGCCTGCCTTGGCCGACTAGAAAGTGTCGGTTGTGTATCCCTTGGTCGTGGTTCATTAAAACCAGGCGCTGCTGTAAATAAAGATCTCCCGGCAGTTGGCAACGCCTATGTAACAGGTATCGTTAATGTGAGTGGTTTTATGGAACATCTAGTGTTGCAAAGCACTCGCTTGAGCTTAGTTATGAAAATGGCAGATACCATTGCTCATGCCTTTTCCTATGGACTACGAACCTATACACATTAGGATAATTTGAAATTAATAACATTAAAATGCTATAAAAAACACTGGTTGTCCCTATACAACATAAACGCTGGATTAAT
>OMOF01000590.1 GCA_900290375.1 Candidatus Desulfosporosinus infrequens | reverse complement strand
TCAGGATGACAATAAAATGTGATATTAATAGCATGACAAGGGGTTTCTGCAGCAGAATCATTATACTACTTTAAGAAAGAAGCTGATTTTAATGGAATTACTCGAAGCCATGAAAGCCAGACGAAGCATCCGAAAATTTAAATCCGACCCCATCCCAGAAACAGTGGTGACTCAACTTATCGAAGCCGCACAACTCGCTCCATCTGGCAGTAATATTCAACCTACGCGCTTTGTTGTGATTAAAAGTGATGTTGTTCGTGCGCAATTGAGCCAAGCCACCCCTTTACCGTTTGTCGGTCAGGCACCGGTTGTCATCGCCTGCTGTGTGGACACAGAGTCTATGGGAGGCATGGTCACTCGGGCTCGAGAACTCAAGGAAGCAGGGGCCTTCGCAGATACCCCCCTCGATAAGATGGACTTGGAGAGTTATGCCAAGCGCAAACCAATGGATCCCGCTGCCGCCGAAGCTTATCTTCGCTTAAATGCAGCCATTGCTATTGATCATATTACATTACGTGCTGTTGACCTTGGTCTTGGTACGTGTTGGATCATGATGTTTGACCAAGAGAAAGTAAAACAGATCCTTGAGTTAGGCGAAAATTATAACGTTGTGGCCTTACTCCCTATCGGTTACCCTGACCAAAACCCCAACGCTCGCCCGAGAATTGAGTTGAATCAGATCCTACTTAAAGAGGTTTGAGATCGCGGTCAATCGCTCCGACACTTACTTTTCTGTCCGACTGAACAAAGAGAGGAAGAGGCTAGCTAGCCTCTTCCTCTCTTTGTTTTTTTAATTGGTTGATTTCTTATCCCCAAAGTTAATTCTAGACAGTAACAACTATCCTGTGTGGTTTAAGGATTTTTTATATAGCCAGTAAAGCTTACTTGAGCAATATGATCCTTGCTTTCGTTGAACACATCAACATTATAATGAGCAATTTTCTGAGAAGTTGCTACTTCTTTAGCCTCAGCTATTAATGTATCTCCTTTAGATGCTCGAAAATAGGCTATATTGGCATTGATTCCCACAGTTGTTTGTCCACTGGCATTGGCTGCGGCCGCAAAAGCGAAATCTGCCAAGGTAAAGATTGCTCCCCCTTGAATCATATCTACACCATTTAAATGACTTTCTGAGATCTCCATTTTTACCTTGGCGTACCCTGGCTCCATTTCAACAAGCTCTATACCGATAAAAGCAGCAAATCTATCATTTTCAAGAAGTTTTCTGAGTTTAGCATCCATTTAAATCCTTTAACCAACTTTCTTCTAAATTACTGCGGAGGCCCAACATAGTCAACAAAGTAGGTTTTCCTAAATAAAATCCTTGCCCATAATCGATCTCAAGTTCACATAAAATTAGCCATATTTCAGCACTTTCTACATATTCAGCGATCGTTGCTATGCCTAAGGCGTGTGCTACGGTATTTATAGCCTGTACCAAGGCCTTGTTAGTAGGATCAACATCCAAATCGCGAATAAATAAACCGTCAATTTTCAGATAATCGACAGGAAGCCTCTGGAGATGCGTAAACGTCAGAAAACCTACTCCGAAGTCATCAAGAGCGAACTTACAACCCATTAACTTCAGCGTACTGACCCAATGTTCCGCTTGGTCCAAGTCCTTGATGGCAGCCGTTTCGGTAATCTCAAATCCTATTCGTGAGGGCTGAATTTGACTTTCTTTGATCCTTGTTTCTATAAAAGTTAGTAATTCCGCATCTCCAAGGCTTGAGGCTGAGATATTCACAAAAATGGATAGCTCCTGTCGGTTCCGCAAAGTTTCAATGGCTACATTAACAACCCAACGATCAATTTGGGACATCAGTCCGAACCGTTCGGCGATCGGCAAAAAATCATCTGGGAATATAAGTTCCCCTTCTCGATCCACCATCCTCAGTAAGGCCTCATAGTGAACAATGATTCCATTTCTTCCAAACACGGGTTGGAAAAATAAAGTAAACCTATTTTCCTTTAAAGCATCATTAATCTGAAGGATCATTCGATTAGAGGCCGACAAGATAGCTATATCGCTAGCCGCTTGAATTATACAAACTCTATTTTTACCTTCATCCTTCGCAGTATATAAAGCCAAGTCTGCGTACGAAAAAAGTGTCTGAGTATCTTTTGTTCCGTCGATCATCATGATGCCAATGCTGGCAGTTATTTTGATCGTTACCTGATAACCCTCCACTTTGAACTCTTCGCTCTGAAATGCCCACAAGAGTTGATTGGCGATAGCTTTTGCTTTTTCCAAACTGGTACTGCGTAAGACAATCGCAAATTCATCTCCGCCAAGTCTGGCCAAAAAGGCCTCTGCCCCCATATGTGTCTGGATTCGATCTACAAAGTCGAGTAAAATTTGATCCCCACTTGCGTGTCCAAAGGAGTCGTTAACGACTTTAAAATTATCAAGATCAATAAACAGGAGGGCACTTTTGTGATAGTCAGTTTCAAAAGTGATGAGTCCTTGGAGGTATTCCTCTAGGTAATAGCGATTAGGAATGTTTGTAAGAAAATCATGGGTCGCTAAATAATGTAGCTGCTTAACTTTCTTATTGATTTCAGAAAGATTTTCGTTTTTACGCACTAATTCTTTGCGATTAAAGTCAATACAATTCTCGACATGATTGCTTCCCTGTGCAACCGCCTTCGCAAACTCATGACAATTACCAAACCCGCAGGCAAAACAATTAATATTTCGGGATGCCTCAGTAGTTTTATGTAACTGAGTAAAAATCGGCTCAAGATCTAGCGCCTCTACACCCTTAATAACTTGAGACTTATCCTCATAATGTCTGACAAAATCACTCATGCCAAGTGCCTTGTCAAATAACTCGAAGACAGAAGAAATTTCTTGATTCCGCATTCTTTGCTGATAGGACTCAACTTTAGCCTTCTTCAGTTGATTCATTATATAATCAACATCGTCAATACTGACAGACTTGCTTGTGCCTGTGCCAAGATTACACCCGCTCTGGCAGTTCAAAATGTCCACAATGTGCGGTAGAGGCTTATGTTCAAGAATGCGTTTAGCGTACTGATCTAAGTAATTATAAGCATGTTCCAAGCCTTCTACCTGTCTGACCCAGGCGCCCTGCGTATGAAATTCTATATTTTCTCGAAGACCACCTGGTCGACTGTAGGTTAGACCAATACCGCAACCAGCATCATAGTAATCTACTTCTGGATAATCAGCTAGGTGCACTTGGTTGCTTTGCAAATAACGCTCCAGTTTTTCAAAAGTGACATTATAGCTTACCAGTCCAAAGGTAAATTCTTCGTTGATCTCATCAATTTTACCGATACAAGGAGACAAGAAAGCGATCTGATCCTTAACCTCTTTGTATTTTCTTAAGTAGATAGCCGTGCACATCATCGGACTATGGATCGGGGCTAAATTCGGGATTAACTCTGGACGATATTTTTGGATGTAGTTTACAATTACCGGACAGGGCTGAGCAATGATTGAAGCTAGTTTCTGATCCTGCATCGCCTTCAGATAGGCCCAAGTCGCGATATCAGCACCAAGGGACACATCAAAGATCAACTCTACTCCCAACGACTTTAGAAAGCCGAACAGATTTTTATAATTGAGAAAGTTAAAACGTATAGACGGAGCGGCGATAATAGAAATCTGAATCCCCCGCTTGAGGTCAGAGAATAACTTCTCTGTATCATCTGCAAAATCTCTGGCATCGTGATCGCAGACTTCAATACACGCTCCACAGTGAATGCATTTAAGATGATCGACTTTAACCCTATTCTCGCCGTTATACTGAACGGCCACATTGGCTTTAACAAAACACTTAGCTATACACTTATTACAACCAACGCAAAGCTCTTTATTCGTTATTAAAACTTCTACATTCACGAAAATCCCCTTATCCCTCCCGAGTGCAAAGAGCACCTGCTCTCCCCCCCGATCAACCGTTCCAAGTACTCCGAGTAATGCGTTAAACACTCTTTCGGTCGTAGCTGGATAAGACTAACATTCGTATCTTCAATATATTCGACCTCTGGCCCATGACTTGGATGAAGAGCAATGACCCGGATGGCCTTTGACACCCCAGCTAAATCAGCAACATACTTTAAGGAATTAGAATAGTTTTGCAAGGTATTCATGTTTTTAGGACGGTTCTCATCCTCCACCCTATCATTGTTCCAGATATTCAACCGTTTACGGTATTTGGCATCCGCAATAATCGATCCGTTATAAATGTCATTATCAAAAATGTCGATTCTAATATCTGGTTTATAATTTGTTCCTTCCATATAAAGAATACGGTTGCTCCTCAATGCACCACGTTTTGCCCGGGCCATTTTCTCATTGAACAACACGGAAAGGCGAATCGTGCCTTTAACCATTTCCACTAAGGTATCATCCGGAAGCACTGGAAATATAAAGTCTAGGCTTGCGCTGTGAGAATTATCATAAATCCAACCTGAGACTGGGATATACCCCACCTGCTCCAAAGCAATAATGGTTTTGATATAACACCAATACTCGTACAAAACATCAGTCCGCTTCCATTGTACCTTAAAATCAGGACACAAGGGCATATGAAAATCCTGCGCCCTAAGTTGCTTCCACCACGCAAATACTTTCTTGTACCGCCAATCTCGTTGAATCTTCAGTGAGAAGTGATTAGAGGTGCTTAACGGTTTTAGCCCCTTAAAGATCGGATTTTCGATATATTTTCGCACATTGAAAATTCCTTTTTGCATTTCCCTTTCCATGGACTCGAGACTGACAATTTTAGCCTTCAAGGCCCGTACTTCATGGCTCGTCGATTTTTGAAGAACTACGTACGGAGCTCTGGTTTCTATCGCCCTATGTTCCTCAGTAATCGTACACCTAATTGCTCGCAAAACGAACTCCAGTTGGGACGAAACATAATGTAGGAAGCCCAGAACCATTCTATTTTCAATAGTATTGTAAGTAAAATGATCGATGACCCCTAGGATCACTTCCGGTTGTGTCACGCTTTTGGCGGCGATGTTGGCACGTTGCCCTTGAACAGATAATAACCAACGATAAGACTTGGCATCCTGTTTATAATTCACGTTGGCCTTTACTTCTCGGTAGTGCCGCACCAAATACTGATCAGGGCGGCGTGCCAAATCTTCAAAGGTTACGCCAAGCTCCTTAACCATGTGATTCAGAATTACAAACTCTGCTAACACGAGGGGGGGAAGTAACCCCCTTTCTCCGTAATGTATACTTCCATGACTCATCCGAGTTTGGTCGTACGCCAGACCCTGCACCATTTCGTTCAGCTCAGTGCGCATCACGTCAAGTTGATCTTCAGTGATATTATTAGGTCTGATCCGAAGAGTGGCTTCTAGGAAATCATGGGCTTCCCCTTTACGTTTCACGAAGACCATGTAATCGGCAGGAATCAATGGATAGTCTTCATTGGTATCACTGTAGAGAGAAAAGCGTTGCGTTCCTGGCTTTAAACACGGGATTCCTTCTTCATCAAGATGAAGTTTGAAGGAATCATAGCCATCCAGCCCATCAATATAGAGGTAGGCATCCTTTTGATTCGAAGTAAATGAAACAAACAGGTTTTCTCGTTCAAAGACCTCAATCACACCGTCCTGAATAACCGCACGAGGGATCTCCTGTCTACCAGTGAAAAAGACGACCGAAATCCTAAGCTCCTCAGGATGCATAGCCATGATCCAAAAGCTCCTTTGCCTTTTTATGGCAGACATCTCGTGAATAGCTGAACGTCGAAACAGCATGATGCTTTTCAAACAACTGCAGGATTTGACTTGTTGCCTGCTCGCGATCCATGTATTTACCAAATAGCTGTTCTAAGTCGCACTCAGGACCTTTAAACTTGGTCATGATTCGTTGTACCAGTTGTAAATCAAACGCCTTGCCCCGATCGAGCAGTCTTTGCCCCTCGACATTGCATGGAATGTTCTTCAAATATGAACCGATTTGACGAATAATTCGATAGCNNGGTCTTTATCAATTTTACGTAAGGTTGAGTTCAATTCATCCAGAAAATCGATTTCGGCATCGGTCAAGCCGATCTCGGTCGGCGAATTATTACACCAGGAGGAAAATACCTTGCCAGGAACAGGTGAAAGTTGAGGGCGTTCTTCTGAAGGCTTTCCGGATGCTTTTTCTTCAAACATCGCCTTCCAGGCGCGCAAGGACTCATAAATTTTCAGTCTAATAACATTCGCACGATCGAGAACCTTATCACTAAATTGGAAAGAAGATTCATCAATGTTTACCGTTCCAATAAAAAACACATTGTTTCCGATGGGAACCCGCGGCGAATACTCGTGCCGATTATAGACTTCGGGCGCAAGTTTTTCACTGTATAACGTTAAGTAGCGGTCTTCCGAAAGCTCCAAAATGCTCAGAAATTGACTAAAGTAATGTTCTACCCGTGCCAGGTTCATCTCATCAAAACAGATAAGATAGAGTTTGTCCTCGTTTTCTTCTATCGACGCTTCGATGAGCAAATCGACAAGGCCTGTTTCCGAGGGGCGATAAACCTTATGAATCGCATCATAAAAACCAATCAAGTCGGCATCGTCATTCCAGTGCGGCCGAACCGGAATGAATAGAAATTGTTTGCGTTCCTCACCAGCTTCATCCACTCCAGAAAGACCTAAGGCACGGGCATAATTAATGACAAGTTGAGATTTCCCAACCCCCGACATTCCTGCTAACACCACCAAGGCACCAGTTTTAATCGCGATATGAAAATTCACGAGGTCTTCCATATCATAAACAAGCTGATTCGACAAAGCCACCTGATTCAAATCATAAATAAACGTTTGTTCTCCGCTATCCGCTACCTCTGGCGCCTCAAAATCCGATAGCTCAGTTTTTTGCTCCTCAGAAGGCCTTACCATTTCACTCCCTACCTTAGGGATTAGTGCTGGCATTACGTCCGACTCTGCACCAGTTGTCGTAGAGTTGACCAGTTGTAAGCGTTTTGCCGAGATTTGAGCTGCTTGAGAAGATACGCCGAAACGGTTGATAAACTCGTGAGCAGAAAAAGGTTCACCAAATAACAAATGGTTACTGATTTCATTTAAATCCTCATCAAGTAAGAAGGCCAAGTTCCCGCGTCTTAAAATTTTACTTTCGGGTATTTCCGCCGGGACACAGGTCACTTCTTCGCCTTCTGGGCAATAAATACGCCAGTGTTGTCTCAGTTCCCCTAGCCATCCAGACTTACAGCCAAAAAAATAATCTTGATACCCTATGATTAACGGGGGATCTTCCGGGTATTGATACGACAAGAAATCTATAGAAGGAAGCTTCTCGTAAAGGATTCTTTGTACGCGTTCCGCTGGCACGTCTTTGGCAATAATAGGTATCGGTGTGAATTGTGAGGTATAGGGATTAAAGGTGATGGGTGTATCGTGAAAGTAAACATTTTTGCCGTTAAAGTACACTCTCTGGGTATCTTTCTTCACCGCTTCAACCGTGAAGGAAAGCAGTCGGCTTTTAAAAAAGTCCCTCGCCCGTGATTTTCGGCTCTCGTTAATCTCGTACTGGCGAAAATGAGAGGTGGTCACGAGTTCGTCTGGAAATCCAGCCAACATTAAATCTTTGCCCCATATTGTAATTTGACGTCTCCCGTCTAAAGCCTTATGCATGCTATCTGGTAAAATGGAAATCATATCCACCTGCAAGCGCAATGACTGAGAGTTTATATCCACATCGATGCTTTCAATGACTGGTTTTCCGATTATGACCGAATTCCAAATCCTACTATCTCTAATCATGAACAACCCTCCTATATATTCAAGAGCTCATTGCACGGGATGTTCCAGTACCTAGCTATATCTCGAATTTCATCAAGCTTTTTAAGCCGCTTTTCGTTCATTTTATACAGCACTATTTCACAGGTAGACATTCTCCGTCGTGGACGATTCCAATCAATTTCCATGGCCCAGATCGGAATGATGCCTAAGGCATTGAGCCTAATGTCTACCTCATTATCACGTTCGGCAAAAATCAAGGCTTTCCGTCCCTGATATAAAGCGAGATCGATTTCTCCACATGGTTCTCCCTTGGTTTTCTGGAGATCTCTACGCTGTATTTGTTCCTTAGTTTTTGAAGGAGCTAAAGTCTTTCTTTGCTCTAGTTTCTGTCTCAATACCTCTATCTCTTTTTCTTTTTCCGCTAGTTCTCCCTCAAGGTCTCTCACTCTAATGCGTTGTTTTCCAGTCTCTTCCTTTTCTCTGACCCATTGAGATCTCAACGCTACCATATCTATTTTAATCTTTTCTAATTGTTCCTTTGTTTTAAGCCCTTCTGCGATGGCCTTCCTCAACTCATTTTCCAAAATCCTTATTCTTTTTTGGAGTTCTTCGTTTTCTTCTGTCAGCAGTGCTTCGGAAGGTATCTTCAATCCGAAAGTAACATCTATCATCTCTTCTGCTTCTCTAGCGTCTATCATCTCTTCCACTTCTCTAGTTTCTATCATCTCTTCTACTTCACTAACGTCAATCATCTCTTCCGCTTCACTAACGTCGATCATCTCTTCTACTTCACTAACGTCTATCATCTCTTCTGCTACTCTAATGTCGATCATCTCTTCCACTTCTCTAACGTCGATTATCTCTTCTGCTTCTCTAATGTCGATCATCTCTTCCACTTCTCTAACGTCGATTATCTCTTCTGCTTCTCTAGCCCCTATCTCCGTTATGTTCTCAGTAATTAATGCTACAGCATTTTCCGTGTCTTGTTCTTTGTTTTTCTCAGCTTCACGATATAATATTTCTCCCCTAGCTTTGATCTCTGGGTTAGAGCTCAAGGTAAACATGTACCCGACCTTGAATCGTTCTTCGACTGGGACATTCACACCAGAAAAAATCATGTTCTCGTCCTGTGAAAACAATTCGAGTTCCTTTCTCAGCTGCCAGTTAATTTCTTGCCAAACCTTCAAGGTAGCCTCCGATTTTCCTTTTGGAGGGGATAAGATTTCCTGAATAATATCGTTCTTTGTCTGCCTTAATCTACGTTTTAATTTCTTTGCCAACTCCTTTAGAACATCTTCTGGGAATCCATTAAGGATCTGCTCGGGGTCATATTGAATATTGTCCATAAAAATCCCTCCTTTGAATTCAAGTAGCTAAAAAATTTCTTCATTGGCGTTCTAAGACCTTCCTATGTGTTTGGTTAAAATATATGTTCCATAAAGGAACCCTTTATACTCAAAACGCATAAATTGTATCGAGGTTAATTGATAATGGTTATCTTCTCATAATAAAGGAGGACTTAACATGTGCGGAATCGTAGGCCTGGTAAATTGGGATCACGATCTAACTCTTCAAAAGGAAGTTCTAATTCGTATGACGCAAACACTTATCCCTCGGGGACCAGATGCAGAAGGATATTGGCTCTCCCCACATGCTGCGTTTGGACACCGCCGGCTGGTTGTTGTTGACCCTCAAGGGGGTCGCCAACCGATGATTCGCCAGCGTGGTGAACATACGTTTACCCTTATCTATAACGGCGAGCTCTATAATACGCCTGAGATCCGTCAAGAACTAATGAGCCGAGGTTATTATTTTGAAGGACATTCTGATACTGAAGCCGTACTTCTCTCTTACTTAGAATGGGGACCCTCTTGTGTTGAACATTTAAATGGAATTTTCGCCTTTGGAATCTGGGACAGTCAAGAACAGCAGTTGTTTGTAGCGCGTGATCGCCTAGGCGTCAAGCCTCTCTTTTACTGCGAACAATCTGGGTCACTCATTTTTGCTTCAGAACTTAAAGCTTTATTACAGCACCCCAATATTTCTCCCATCATCGGGAGGGAAGGTTTGGCTGAGGTTTTTCTTGTTGGTCCGGCACGTACACCCGGAGTGGGTGTGTATGAAGGAATTTCCGAACTAAAACCTGGGCATATTCTTTTATATTCTGCGAACGGTCTACAAATTCGCAGGTATTGGGCACTTTCTAATAATCTTCATGAAGATGATCTAGAGACGACGATTGCCAAGATCCACGATCTTTTTCTCGATACTGTCAAACGACAGCTGGTTTCAGATGTACCCATTGGGACCTTACTTTCAGGAGGGCTGGATTCCAGTGCCATAACAGCAATTGCTGCGCAGTCTCTAGCGCAAGCTGGGAAAGGACCCCTTCCGACCTTCTCTGTAGATTATACGGATAATGATAAATATTTTCATACCAATGACTTTCAACCCAGCGCTGATGGGCCCTGGATTGAACGAGTGTCCCTTGCCTTCGGGACCCAGCACACCAACATAGCTTTTGATACCCCCGAACTCGTTGAAGCTCTCAAAGCTGCCACACTTGCTCGCGACCTCCCTGGCATGGCTGATGTCGACGCCTCTTTGTTGCTCTTTTCACGGGAAATCAAGAAAAAAATTACGGTTGGTCTATCGGGTGAATGTGCCGATGAGGTATTCGGCGGATATCCTTGGTTTCATCGTCAAAATGCCCTAGACGCTCAAACCTTTCCCTGGGCGCTGAATGTAGAAAACCGTTTACAGGTGCTTTCCCCCGAGCTCCTTGACCGACTTCAGCCCCATGACTATCTATCAAGACGCTATGAAGAAGCTCTGTCCGAAATCACCCAACTTCCGGGTTCTTCCTCCGTTCTTCACCAAGATAGTAGAACATTAAAGGGGGATCAACAACGCGAGGCCCGAATCCGCGAGATAACTTACTTAACCATAACCCGCTTCATGCCAACCCTCCTAGATCGCAAAGATCGCATGACGATGGCTACCGGACTTGAGGTACGGGTTCCCTTCTGTGACCACCGCTTAGTCGAATACGCCTGGAACATCCCCTGGGAGATGAAAGCGCTTGAGGGTAGAGAAAAGGGACTTCTGAGACGTGCTCTCACTGGTGTCTTACCTGACGATGTGCTTTGGCGACGCAAGAGCCCCTATCCCAAAACCCATCATCCCAGTTATTTGTCGGCTGTCCGCACCTGGCTCAGTGAAATCATTGAGGACCAAACTTCCCCGCTACTTCCTTTCCTTAACCTCCCTGCTCTTCGGGATCTGATGAAGCTTTCTGATGCCCTACCGTCCGGTCGACCTTGGTTTGGGCAATTGATGGACATTCCACAACTTTTCGCCTACCTTATTCAAGTAAATTATTGGTTGCTGAACAACAAAGTTAGTTTTCGTTAAACAATCTTGAAGCCTTACACTAGGTTACTTGCTTTTGACTTTTGTTTTTTCAGCTTTCGCCTTGACTCCCTCTCAAAATCTTCAGAATCACTTCGTCATCCTCAGTTCCGATAATATGCCTCATCATGTACTCGAAACCGGTGGAAGGTAGAGTGGTATCCACGTTCAGTGATTCTAGATCAAAATCTTGTTCCCCTGCTCTATCCAGGTGTTCGTTTTGCTCATCCACCGAATCCCAGGGGTCTGTATGTAAAGTAGGCTTAGTCCCTTGAGAAAATAATGCTTCCAATGAAAACGTCTCATCCTCCACAATGGAAAACGTTTCCTCCTCCACGGTTGAAAACATTTCATCCTCCACAATGTCATCTTTCAGAAGATGAGCAGTGCCAATTGGAGTTTCTACTTCATTTTCAGCTAACAATACCTGTCTCAAAGTTGCTTTTATAAAGGCAGTTCTCTTCTCAGGTTCTATTTGTTGTAAAGCTAGCCAAAGATCCGCCTCAGCCTCGTCAAAATACAGCGGAATAAAGAAGGATTGAGATTGGGACTCTCTCATACCGACGTGTTCGCTCTCTTGGTAATATTATTGACTAGAGTTGTAGCCATAATCCGAAAGCCTGTAGCATTGCCAAACTGTGGATCATCAATCAGTTGTTTATTTTCTAATTGTATATGTTCAAAAACCATTTCCCCGACTTTTCCAGCCACGATGACCGTGTGCAGTTTGCCTAACATAGGTTTTAAGGCCTTTTTTACTTCCCTTGAGATATCTGTACCCAATTGAGTAAGCATACTTTTCATAATCGGATTGAGATCAAGCGCCCCATTGTTCCAGGGATACAGCCCATTATTAACCCGAAAGATTTTATCAAGTTCTTTATCATCTGTTTCAATTGGATTTTTGTGATTGGTCGTCATTTCTTTGAGCTTTTCAGCCACACCAATATATGCCCATTTCAACCCCTTCTCAATACTGAAGGAATTCGGCGGATCGAGCATAACACCATCATAAAAGGTAGCAATGTCTGTCGTCCGAAATCCTGGATCAATGACCACGACATACCCACTAAAAAGTTTAGGACTTGTTGGAATCCCATATTCATTGAGGGTCTCCTTAATAAACACACCATAGCTTTGCGGAAGAACTCGCGAACGCAGAATGTTAAGTTGGCGTGTCACACCTTCCAGGGGACCAGAACGAAACTCCACCGAAAAAGACCCCTTTAACTCTGCTTCATACTTGCCTCTTAAGCTGGCATAATATTTGACAGGCACACCTGTACCAAGATAAACATCCGCTTTGGGACTATGTTGGGCCAGTGCTAACGCAACCACTAGCAGAGCAGTAGCTTCTTCATCAGAGGATTTGTCTTCATCCCAGCAATAATGTGCTTCATTTGGATTTAAACTTTCGGCTAAACTCCCCATAAAATAATGCCGTACTACACTTGTGGAATTGTTGGTCACAATCACATCTAACGAAGCAATCTGTGTTTCTAAGTCAGATCCTCTATTTATTAGGGTATTTCCCAACGTCGAGAAAATCCGTTCATTTCCCTTGCAAATCACGGCAGGGAATAAAACCTTCGTATCTCCGGAGTCCAATTTTATCGCTCCAAATCCCGGATCAGCTCCCGCAACGAGAATATCACTCTCAAACACACTCATTCCTCCTGTCAAAACTCTATTTAATTAAGGACAAACCTAGTAATTGCTATGCTAGTACCTACCATTATATACGAAGGCAACACGCTTGTAAAAATGTTAATGAACATGTACTTGAGATTAGAAATGGGTTGTGTTATGCTGAAAAGAAAATACTTTCATTTTAGGTGCCTTTCGGGGAGAATAGGGAAGTTCGGTTTATAACCGACGCGGACCCACCACTGTATTCGATGAGCTTCGTGAACCACTGGCGTTTCGCTGGGAAGGATACGAATTTAGCGATGATTCGAAAGCCAGGAGACCTGCCTAAAGTGTTGACGTCTTCCCACAACGTGGGGAGCGGCGGTGATGACGGCAAAGTCCCGACCACAGAGATATTTGTGGTCGGGACTTTTATCTTTCTCTAGATTATTACAAATGAGAGGGGAAAACCATGGAGAATCTTACGGAAGACCAACTGTATGCCCAACTTCAAGAACTAATCGAAAGAATTTCAGAACTTGATGAGGTAGCTATGACCAAGATCCAAGCGCGCTTAGATTCGCTCACCAAACCACTAAACAGCCTTGGCCAATTGGAACATATCGCAAAACAACTGGGAGGAATCCAACGAACCTCCACCCCTAAGATATTTAAAAAAGCCGTCCTTTTGATGGCGGGAGATCATGGCGTTGTCGAAGAAGGGGTTAGTGCCTTTCTACAGGAAGTCACCCCTCAAATGGCTTATAACAT
This sequence comes from Candidatus Desulfosporosinus infrequens, assembly GCA_900290375.1. Lineage (GTDB taxonomy): Bacteria > Bacillota > Desulfitobacteriia > Desulfitobacteriales > Desulfitobacteriaceae > Desulfosporosinus > Desulfosporosinus infrequens. Next base: position 2,582 of record OMOF01000590.1, on the reverse strand, counting down.
CCTCCGTGGTGGTGCAGGGATCAACGTTTTAGCGCGCCAGGCGAAGGCCGATGTTTTTTTAACGGATGTCGGTGTTGCCTTCCCCTTAGAGGGAGATTTTATTCATAAACGCGTTGCTAACGGAACCCAGAACATGACCAAAGGTCCTGCTATGACCCGTCACGAAGCCCTGAGAGCTCTGCTGGTTGGAGCGGACGTTGCTGCTGAAAAGATCCAGGATGGCTATAACCTCTTCGCCACTGGAGAACTTGGTATTGGCAACACCACTCCCAGTTCGGCTATCGTCGCTTTGTTTACGAATTCCTCCATCGAAGAGGTCGTTGATCGTGGCACAGGAATCGATGATGCCGGCTTGGTCAAGAAACGCGGTGCCATTGAAAAGGCCTTTGCAATTAATCAACCAGATAGGACGGATGCCCTCGATGTTCTTAGCAAAGTGGGTGGCTTAGAAATTGCGGCTATTGCCGGCAGCATCTTGCAAGCTGCCGCCAGCCGTGTTCCGATCGTCATCGATGGGTTTATCTCAACAGCCGGAGCACTAGTTGCGGCCAAGCTCGCCCCGAAAAGCACCGCTTTCATGATCCCCTCCCACGGGTCTGTAGAAATAGGTCATCGCCGGGCACTAACTGAGCTGGGTCTCGAGCCAGTACTCCACCTTAATATGAGACTTGGGGAAGGAACTGGAGCTGTGTTAACCTTTCACCTAGTTGAAGCGGCCCTGTGCATTCTCGACGAAATGGCGACCTTTGCAGAAGCTGGAGTCAGCAAACAGTTGACCTGATCCCCATCATCCATCTTTAGGCATATGAAAGCAAATATCTAAGGCATACTGACTGGTTATTTTCTTGAATGTGCCTTATCCGAAAAACGAGGGAAGTCGGTGAAAGTAATGTCTCTCTTTACCTTAGTCACAGGCGGCGCCCGAAGTGGTAAAAGCCGCTTTGCTGAACTGCTTGCCGCTCAATCCAAACGTCCCGTCATTTACATCGCTACCGCCCAGATTTGGGACGAAGAAATGGCCCTCCGTGTCAAAAAGCACCAGCAACAACGTCCGTCCACGTGGCGACTCATCGAAGAACCCCGTAACATTCGAGAAATCTTCAATGAGCTTAAAGATGAGGATGCGGTCATTCTTCTCGATTGTGTCACTCTCTGGCTAACCAATCTTCTCTTAGCTGGACTGGCCGAACATTCCCAATCTGATCTTGTAGAATCTCAAATATTGTCGACAGTGCAAGAGGTGGCCCAACTTACCCACGAGATTAAACCACAGGTCATCTTGGTCAGTAATGAAGTTGGACAAGGAATTGTTCCTGAAAACCCCTTATCTAGGGCGTACAGGGATTTAGCTGGACGAAGCAATCAAATCCTAGCTCACAGTGCTGACCAGGTTTATTTGGTCGTAGCCGGTTTACCTATGGAAATTAAACGCTCCGGCGAGAAGCTACTTGCTTCCCTGCTCAAGGAGTGATTATTTTGCGCGGATTTCTAATTGCCCTAACATTTCTAACTCGACTTCCATTACCAACGCCCAGAGTTGAAGTCACCTCTGAAGAATTTGCGAAAAGTTATCGCTATTACCCCTTAGTTGGACTGGTATTAGGACTTCTGCTCTGGCTTCTTGCGAAAGCATTGACTCTATATTTCCCGCCTTTGGTTCTTGGTGCTCTCTTATTGGTTGCTGAGTTGATACTTACCGGCGGGCTTCATCTCGATGGATTCATGGATAGTATGGATGGTTTACTGTCCGCCCGAAGCCCAGAACGAATCTTAGAAATCATGAAGGACAGCCGAATCGGAGCACATGCCTGCATGGCCCTTGTTGGTTTATTACTCCTAAAATTCACCTTGCTAGCCAGTTTAAATCCTACTCAATTTCCTATCCTACTGGTTATGCCCATGCTCTCTCGTTGGGTATTTCAAATTGGGGTCATTGGCTTTCCCTATGCTCGCCCTCAAGGACTTGGGCAAGGGATTCATGAAACTACCCGTTGGATTCCATTTCTACTCACCGGAGGGGCCGTTTTAGGGATTTCCTATATTCTCACTGGATATGCTGGTCTTATTACCTTTGGAGCCTGCATCCTCACAGTAACCATACTCTCCTCCAGGATTTCCTCACTTCTAGGTGGATTAACCGGCGACGTGTACGGGGCTATTATTGAGCTTTCAGAAGTTGTATGTTTATTAGCAGCATTTCCGTTTCTCCGCTAAAAACCGGGTAAACTCTTTATTGAAGTTATCTATATAATAATACCTATTTAGTGCTAAAACCTATTCTTTTTCAATAAAGCTATACAGAATGTTTACAACCTCTTCGAGAATCTCCAAAGGAGCTTTCTCTTAAGATATTCTTCCCTAAAGAGTTCTTCGATGGACATTCTTCCAGGAATCTCTTTTTGATATTAGCCCTTAAACCCAGCACTCCGTGAAATATGATGAAGGATTAATTGATTCAGGCTTATGTTTTCCCTTTTTGCCTGTTCTGATAAAAACCGATGAAGACTCTTCGGCACTCAGAGACTAAATCAAATGTGTTTGTAATTAAACTACACACCTGCTGAAGTAGGTGTGTAGTTTAA
>OMOF01000733.1:1004-3136 GCA_900290375.1 Candidatus Desulfosporosinus infrequens | reverse complement strand
AAGCAGCAGGATGTACGAGTAAAACCATCGTTGGCGGTGCTGTTCTCACCCTAGAATACGCTACGCAAGCGGGAGCAGATGCTTACGCTGAAAACGGCGTAGAAGCGGTAACGATCGCCAAAACAATGATGCATGACTCGAAAAATTTGTCTGAGGGCTCTGCCGCATCATCATTACAATAAAACCTTCTTACTTTTAAGGGGAATTTCTCATAATTTAGTAAATCCCGCTTACATATATCTAACAAACTAAAGAATTAGCATTCAGGTATTTAACCCTAAGAGTCGGTTACGTGCTAACGTCGTAGCGTTGGTTAAATCCTGAATAAGTAATTCTTTAGTTCTTTCCATATATATCAAAAAACATCACCAAAACATAAGATGGTGATGTTTTTTGATATATATAGGAAATTATTGCAGGATTTATTGCAGTTGTGTTGAAAAACTTATATTGTTATGTCGTTTTTTGATGGTAAATAACGCATTTGATAAATAAGGTGTGAATAATATATGAATGATCAAGAAGGGCTGGATCAAGCAGCGATTGATGCCTTATTAGCTGATGCCAGTAATTCCTTACCAGGACTTACTTCCACAGTAGCGGAAGGCACTGACCCCGAAGCACCAGAAATTCCGGTCCAGATAGTCCCTACGTTGCCTGAAAAACAAGAACTGCCGACTGCGTTGCCACCAAAAACTAATTATACATTTTCTTTAAAGGCACTAAAACAGCAGATCACTAAAAAGCAAGCTTTGGTAGTACTAATTATTTTTCTGCTCGTTATTGCGAGCAGTGGGTTTATAGGATATAAAAAAGGTCCGCGTCACCTTCAAAACCAACCTCCCCTGGAAATAATTATCCAACAGGGAATTACTTTTGAAGAGAAAAACTTTGTTCTTTACGCTAGTCGTGGTGATGAAGATCTCGTGAATGCCTTTTTAGATTCAGGTATGTCTGCAGATGTTCTGCGTTCTACTGATGGTTGGACACCATTGATGGCAGCTTCCTTTTATAAAAAAGCAGCGGTCGTAAAATTACTCCTTGCACGGCATGCCGCTGTCAACCTACAAGATAAGTATGGAAAAACCGCCTTAATGGACGCTACTGCAATGGGGGCTGCTGACATCGTAAACATGCTTCTTGAATCTGGAGCCAACCCAAACCTACAAGATGGTAATGGTCGTACTGCTCTTATGGAAGCTTATTCGAAAGGTCAGGCACGAATTGCACAAATGCTAAAAAATGCTGGTGCAGATCCTAATATTAAGCCTCCTACCCCACCACCACCTCCTCCCCGTCCTTCTCCAATCAAACCTCCTGAATTACCACCACCAGCAGCAGCGACTTCCTCCATTGGCGAAGAAACTCGTCTTGGCGTAGGTAAAGCTGGTTTTGTGCACATTGGTATGCCCTTAGAAGAAATTCAGAAAAAATATCCAACGGTTACAATGAACCAAAAATATATTAATGGGGCCAAAAAAACAATTGCCACTGTGTATGTGAATGGTCCTAATAACCCATCCTTAGAATTAGAATTATCGAATTCTAATTTGAAGCTTGTTTCTACCATCAGTACCTCTAACGCTCAATTTTCCACTGACAGAGAAATATCGATTAAGTCCACTGTTGGCGATATTCGTAACCAATACACAATATCAGACGTAAAAGTAATCGATAACGCTCTCTATCTCTATATTAGAAGCCTAAAAATGATGTTTGAACTGGATATCACCAAAGACGAAATTATAAGTGACTGGCTGACTAGTGAAAACGCTAGCTCTATACCTGATGATGTCAAAATTAAGCGGATTGTAATTTATTAGTGAAATCCTTGTGATCCATAAAATTTATCCTATATGTTTTACAAAATAGAAGAAGTGCCTGATAATTACAATAATTATCAGGCACTTCTTCTATTTCCCGCTTACCGCTTTTTAGGTATCCGTAGGTTAATGTGGATGTATTCTTCATCCTGCTCTTGTTTAACCTTAATTTTAAGCCCCGTTTTTTTCATCTCGCCAACCACATTATTAATCGTATTAATGAAAATTCTTACATCACGAATTACTTTCACAACACTGCGCTTAGGCTTGTTTTTTTCTTGGATTTGTTTTGCAATATCTTCAAGGAAT
>OMOF01000733.1:0-994 GCA_900290375.1 Candidatus Desulfosporosinus infrequens | reverse complement strand
TGCCTTAATAATTTCCAATACTTCAACTTGTAATCTAGGCTCATCGATCTTAAGTAAAGAACGGGCATGACGCTCCGTTAACCTTTCCGCTGCCACAATAGCCCGTACTTCTGGTACTAATTTTAATAAGCGCAATTTATTAGCAATCGTAGACTGCTTTTTTCCCATACGTTTTGCCAATTCTTCCTGGGTAAAAGAAAAACTAGTAATCAGTTGCTGAAAACCTTCCGCTTCCTCTAAGAAATGTAAATCTTCACGCTGCAGATTTTCAATCATCGCAAGTTCTCCGACTTCTTTGTCCGTAAATTCCTTCACAATAACAGGAATTTGCTGAAGTCCTGCCATTTTAGATGCACGGAGTCGCCGCTCACCTGCCACCAATTCAAACCCATCGCCCATCTGACGCACGATGAGCGGTTGAATTACCCCATACTCTTGAATCGAAGCCGCTAATTCTTCTAGGGAATCATTATTAAAGATCTTACGCGGTTGAAAACGATTCGGTATAATTTCATTAATTTTAATTTGATGAACATTCTCAGAATCATCTATATTTTTTACCGTTTCAATAGCCTGTATCGGATCGCTGTTGAAAGTCGCCATTTTTTCTTCGTTAGCTTGCGGGACTATTTCAGGGGGTGCTGAGCTTAACCCCAATAATCTAGCTAATTTTTTCATACGTACACCACCTTACCTAATAATAGCCTCACTAATATGGTAATATTCGCCATTATTAAATTAGTTCCTTTTAAATTTTATGATTATAAAGGATTTTTTTCTGCCACCCCTGGACGTCGCGGATAAGCTGGTGGAGTCTTTTTTATTTTTTTTATGTAAATGATTGCTCGCACATCGTCAAGACCAGGGAGCTTGATTTTCTGTATTTTAGCGATTTCTCCACCTAAGCGTTGTAGCGCCCCGCCAGCCTCTTCTATCTCTTGGCTGTACTTAGACCCTTTAAGTGCGATAAAAAAACCGCCTACGGCCACAAATG
>OMOF01000738.1 GCA_900290375.1 Candidatus Desulfosporosinus infrequens | reverse complement strand
AACTAAAATTCTCTCAAATGTAATTTTAATGACTTTATTTATAGGTATCGTCGGGTTCGGTGGTTATTATTATAATTCTAAGGCAAATGACCGAATAAACAAAATGTATTCAAATAATTTAAAGGCTGTCCAGGATCTAGATGGAGCTAGAGTGAACTCAAGGGCTGGAGAGGCAGCAACATTTAGCTTTATTCTATCAACAGATAAATATACTCAATCGGCACTTCAAACCGAGCTAAAAACACGAACAGAAGGTTACGATGTAAGTTATAACGATTATAAAAATTTGCAAAAAGATCCCTATGAAAAAGAAAGAATTCCTAAACTTGAACAAGAGTTAGCTACTTACAGACTAGAAAGGCAAAAAGCATTAGACATGAAAATTGTAGGGGATCAAGCAGGGGCTTACACATATTTTATTAATAATGCCTACCCTCATCTTGATGCTCTCAGTGTATTATTGAAAGAACTAGCAGATTACAATGTGAAACAGGCTAGCGAAGCTCATTCGCTAAATAATGTTGAGTATGCCATGTCCGTAAAACTTCTCATTTCCATATCCTTCGCAGCTGCAGTATTATGTCTAATACTTGGGTATGTGATGGCAAAAATGATCTATATTCCGATTAAGAAAGTTCTGGCAAGCGTCGAACGAGTCACTGCGGGAGATTTATCATTTGAAGATGTCATAATTATGGGAAACGACGAAGCAGGTCAATTAGCCTCTAGCTTTAATACGATGAAGAATCAATTACATCAATTAGTTAAGCAAGTTTCTGAATCCTCGGAACTAGTAGCAGCTTCATCAGAAGAGCTAACTGCCATAGCTGAGCAAAATACTCAAGCCTCGACCCAAATTGCGGCGTCTATTGAACTAGTAGCCCGAGGAACAGAAAAACAAGCAGGCGCAGTTAACGAAACATCATCGGCAGTCGAAGAAATCTCTGCGAGCACAGAGGAAGTCGCCGCCAGTTCAGGTGAAATCACTCGTTCGATGGTCGAGACATTGACAACAACTAATGCAGGACAAAAAGCATTGGATCGAGTTGTTGAACAGATGAACAGTATTAGCACAGGATCTGATCGCGTACAACATTCCATAATAGAACTATCAACGAATTCCGAAAAGATCGGAAATATTATCGGAGTCATTACTGGGATTGCTGACCAAACGAATTTATTGGCTCTGAATGCAGCGATCGAAGCAGCTAGGGCAGGGGAGCAAGGCCGTGGTTTTGCCGTTGTCGCAGAGGAGGTTCGAAAACTCGCCGAGCAATCACGCGAAGCCACAAAGGAAATAGAAGCCCTCATAAATCAAAATCATAGTGATATCGGTAAGGCGGTAATTGCGATGAAAGATGGAGCCAGTGATGTAAAAGTGGGTATGGAAGTCGTAAATGTAGCGGGTCAATCCTTTAGCGAAATAGCTAAACTTGTTGAAAATGTCTCAGCTCAAATGGAACAGATATCTGCTACCATTCAACAAATAGCAGGTGGAAATCAGCAAATAGTTGCTTCGGTTCGTGAAGTTGATTTAATAAGCAAGGAGACAGCAGATCAAGCTCAAACGGTCTCTGCAGGGGTTGAAGAACAAACGGCCTCTATGGAACAAGTTACTTTGTCGGCTCAGAGTTTATCTACTATGGCATTTGAACTTCAAGAAATTATTAATAAATTTAAAATTTAAAAAAATTAATATAGGGATACTAAGTTATTATCGGAAACCCCTAACAAGAGATTCTTTCTAGATATTCATTGCTCGATCTCTAGGCATACACTGTGCATCAGTTGCCAATCGTCTTTGATAATTAAGACTTAAATGAATAGAGTTTTTCTCATTCGATAATTTATCTAAGTGTACAATGTAATTCCGAACGACGTGTTCTTCATTGCTAATGACGATGGAACAGAGTCAAAACCTAAAATGAAAGAAAGCCCCTCCGTCCCCCCGAATAGGAAGGATAGAGGGGCTATTTGCTGTTAGTCAGCAGGATTTGTAACTGGAGCTTCTTTAGCAGGAGCAGTTGTGGAAGTACCAGAAGATGTAGTGATTGGAGGTACACTGAAATGACAGCAAATATATTAATCATTTCCAGTACGTTAATAATTGGATATTACAGGAGTATGTCGATCCAACGGTCACTTTAAACCGATACATTGAAAAGGCACTTTTTATGTGTTTTGGAGATTGCTGATTTAGGAAGGTAGTTTAAAAGCATTGAATTACATAACTTCCCAGTATTTGAATTTCTCCAAAGGGAATTATAACTGATAAGAATGTATAAGGGATGTGCTTTAATGAAGAAAATAAACGATCGAATTTATCTAGGTATGATTTCGGGTGTTGCTGGCTTTGTGGCTTTAACATTAATTGACGTTCTTTCATCAAAAATGAAGATTTCACAACGATCTTATCGAACAACGGCTGCAGGGGTATGGGTTTCTTCCCGGAGAGAAGCCGAAAAATGGTCAGGACAGTTACTTGGAGTAATAATGAATATCGGGCTAAGCATGGTCGGTGGATTTTCAGTGGTTAAAATGTTAACTAAATATGGACGTGATAGGCTGGTTCCTAAAGGATTATTTTTTGGAGTTACCTTTGGAGCAGTTATATCAGCTATTCTTGGTGGATTTGCCCATAACAAGGTGAAACCAAAAGATGCTTTAAGTAACCTTTCATATCTATTATCTCATGCGGTATTTGGATTAGTATCGGTATTCACTGCAGCTAAGATAGGTAATGATTCACTGTTTGATACTCTGCCTCAAAATGATTTATTAAAACCAACGGAAAAAACAACTGAGCAACTAGAAAGGTCGAATGGAAATAATAATCAACCAATTTATTCAGATGTAAATTCTAATCATGAAGACACAAATATTTATCAGTAGTTTTGACAACTAGAATTTAGAATTTGAGAAACAGAGGTGAAATATGGATACAAGAAACTAAGCAAAGCAATGTTTACCAACTTCCCAGAAGGTACACCAAAAAGCCACTGAGGTACTTTTGGTCAAAGGACTATTGTTAAAGTACCACGCGAAAGAACGCTTCCGACGAGTTGTGATGGGGGCGTTCTATTTTTTGAGCATTTTAGGGTCATTTAAACGTCATAAAATGATAATTTTATAAGTTCCATGGACATAGTCTGGGTAATATTTATTACATAGCCGTTTTTGGGCTCAGTAGTGGTGTGAAGGATGGGTTTTAAAAATGTTATTTGTACAATCCGATTAAGTTTTGCTAATATTAGTTTAGTATCTTAGCTGTGAAATTGCTCGGTCACTGAAAGAACGTTTAATGTATTCTATATTTGGTCGTTATCGAGAGATTCAGCTAACCTTCAGCTTTCCTTTGGAGTCAATTCATACTGATCATGGATAATAGGTTGAGTAGGTTTTAGAGCTATAGGGGGGTTTGATATGCAAAAAATTAAAAGGAATCAAACTATTGCTGGTCGATGATGAGCCAAATATTTTACAATTTCTTGAGATGGGTCTTCAGGAGGAAGGCTTTGAGGTGTTAACGGCTCAAGATGGGATGACGGCAGTAACGCTCGCCAAGCAATTCCAGCCTCATCTTGTAATTCTAGATGTCATGATGCCTGGCATGGATGGTTTTGAAGTATGTCGGATGCTCAAAAAAACAGGGAATGTTGCGATTATCATGCTGACGGCTAAGGATGAAGTGGATGATCGAGTGAAAGGTTCGACCGTTTTTTAGCGTCAGTGGTCCTCCTTTTCCAATGCATTAACACTGCGCAAACATCTTACGACCATGGAGTTATTGCTAAAGAAGAACACCGATTAGTTAAAAAATGAAAGGGCGGGAAATAATTTATGATTCAGGCAGTTATTCCAGGCCGGGAAACTATGAACCTAGAAGTTTTAGTTCTTGATTTTAACGGAACACTAGCTTTAGATGGGCAAATGTTAGAGTCTGTCAGGGATTGCCTCATCAGCTTAGCGCCATCTTTGGAAATCCATATTCTTACCTCGGATACTTGCGGTACCGTGATCCGGCAATGTAGGGGATTACCTGTTCAGGTAAAAGTGTTGGAAAGCAGAGAACATACTCAAGAGAAAGCGGATTATTTAGACCAATTTGGATCTCGGGAAATAGTCGCGATAGGGAACGGAGCAAACGATCAATTAATGCTTGAAAAAGCGCATTTAGGCATTGCTGTCATTGGTTTCGAGGGAGCTTCCTTGAAAGCTCTCCAATCCGCTGATTTGGTAGTGAATAAAATAGAAGATGGTTTTGGTTTGCTCTCAGCAACTCAGCGTCTCAAGGCATCTTTGAGACGTTAAGATTAACTTGGCATTGTTTTTCGGGTGAAAGAGGTATTGGCGAAAACCAGGGACTAAGATTTTGAGCTAGGTGTATATAACATTTTCCTCTGAGCTGATGATATTTTCCTTTTTAAGAGTATATAAAAACCACTTTATTCGAAGGCTCGTAGCGAATAAAGTGGTTTTTAAAACGTATCTGTAAGTATTAATGCAACAGAGAACCGTCCCCAATTGCACAATTGCACTCAGAATCATCCACTCTTGTGGAATTGCAACCACTTAAGCCATAACAGGTATATTCCTAATTTTAATTGAATAGTCCCCTCGTTCTGACGAGGGGACTTGACACGTAGTATTCGTTATCGTACGCAAGGGTGGTCAACATTTTAGTTAGCAGACCGCCTCTATTTGGGCGACTATTATAGCAGTGTATTCAGGTCAGATCGTTCTGGACGGTCTGACTTTTTCAATAGTTAATAGGCACGAAGATACTACCTTTTTTCTTGTTCACACAGTTGACAATTTCGTACTATCTGTATATATTGTACATATACAGATAGTAAGTACTTTACTATTCTTATTTACAGCGATCACTAGGTTAATTCAGTTCTAACCTCACGGTCAGATAGTAACAATGCACTCGCTAAAAGGAATAATCTACCTTGTTGGCCTAACTCAGTTAGTTAAAGAAGGGAGAAGGTCATCTTGCTATGAACATTATTATTGCCAATTCTTCACCCGATCCTATCTATCAACAGATCGTCTCCCAAATAAAAAATCTCATCTTGAAGGGTGATCTGACGGAAGCAGAAGCCTTGCCCTCAATTCGCATTCTTGCTAAGGAATTACAGATTAGTGTCATAACTACCAAGAGAGCCTATGAGGAGCTGGAGCGCGATGGCTACATCGAGACCGTAGGTGGCAAAGGTTCCTTTGTGTCTACTCAAAACAAAGAATTATTACGAGAGAAACGTTTGCGTGTGGTAGAAGAAAAAGTGGCTGCTGCCATTTT
>OMOF01000732.1 GCA_900290375.1 Candidatus Desulfosporosinus infrequens | reverse complement strand
TCTTTTCAGGATTAATAACCGGAATAGCGGAAAGCAAGGCTTGAGTATAAGGGTGCAGAGGATTGGCGTAAAGCTCTCTTTTCTGAGCGATTTCCACCAGCTTGCCCAGATACATGACCCCGACGCGGTCGCTGATATGTTTAACCACATTCAAGCCATGGGCGATAAAGAGATACGTCAGTCCAAACTCTTCCTTCAGATCACTCAGCAGATTCAAGACCTGAGCCTGAATGGATACATCTAGGGCGGAAACCGGTTCATCACAAACAATCAGCTTGGGCTCCACCGCCAGGGCGCGAGCAATCCCAACCCGCTGGCGCTGACCGCCAGAAAATTCGTGCGGATAGCGATTACGCTGGTGGCGAGCCAACCCCACACAGTTTAAAAGATTGATCACACGTTCTTCCACTTGACTCTTCGGCAACAAGCGATTGATGATAATCGGCTCAGCAATGATGTCGCCAATTGACATTTTGGGGTTTAATGAAGCATAAGGATCCTGAAAGATCATTTGGATATCCTTACAATAGGAGCGACGCCGCTCTTCATTGAGAACAGTCAGATCCTTGCCCTCAAAATATATTTTACCGCTGGTTGGTCTGTAAAGATTGACAAGGACTTTACCGAGGGTTGTTTTACCGCAACCGGATTCGCCGACCAGACCAAAAGCCTCCCCTTTGTTAATGCTAAAAGACACACCGTCAACAGCTTTTAAAACAGTCACAGGCCTGCCCAGGAAATCGGTATTGATAACAAAATATTTAGCTAAGTTTTGAATATCCATCAATACTTCGCTCATTTTCTATCCAATCCCCCTTCCTTTGCTTCTTCATACAGAAAACAGCGCACCTTATGTCCATCAATCTCTTGCAGTTCTGGCATTTCTTTGGTACATCGTTCCATACTGTGATCGCAGCGGTCAGAAAAGGAACAACCTGGCGGCATATTGAGGGGGTTGGGAACCATACCCTTGATCATATATAAGCGAGTATCACAGTCATCATCGATTTGTGGGATCGACTGCAGCAACCCAACAGTATAAGGGTGCAGAGGATGGGCAAAAAGGCTTCTGACATCAGCTTCTTCCACAATTTTGCC
>OMOF01000731.1:2862-3227 GCA_900290375.1 Candidatus Desulfosporosinus infrequens | reverse complement strand
CAAGTCACTGCAATTATTTTGGTGTCATCCTGAGCGAGAGCGAAGGATGACAATAAAACGTGACATTAATAGCATGACAAGGGGTTTCTGCAGCATAATCATTTATTACTACCGCATTTTGAGATAAAACTTTTCTACTGATATTTAAAACCTGGTTATTAAATATCACCTGCCTTGCTCAAAAGCCATGTCATGAGATCACTAAAGATTTTTTCATCCTCCGGAGCACCCTCTAGCTGGTTAATCCTATTGATCATATGCTGGATCTGGAACGGACAATGTATAAGCGCTGAAGCGACTTTTTCGATTAGATGGCTATTCATCGCATCCGAATAAATTTTTGCTTCGATAATTAATCCCTTGTC
>OMOF01000731.1:0-2852 GCA_900290375.1 Candidatus Desulfosporosinus infrequens | reverse complement strand
CAAATGTCGGTGTTTTACCGTAGAGCCATTCCCAAGAAGAGTATTTTTGATAGAGTTGCTGTAAATCATAGGTCGAGTCGCTTACAATAACAGGAGGCTCAGTAGTTTTGCCGTAAAGTTCCATAAAACTCTCTATTAGTGCTGCCTTCATCTTGGCGATAGTTATATCCGATTGAAACAGACTGAGATTTCCCACCCTAGCTTGGACAGACTCGACCCCTTTCGAAGCGATTTTTTCCTTCGAAACATGTAGATAGGCAGAAAGTTTTGAAATATCAACATCAATCAGAATGGTCCCATGATGATAGGCCTTTTGTTGCTCAAAATAGAATGCATTTCCTGAAAATTTGCGTCCTTCAACAGTTAGATCATTGCGTCCAGAAAATTCAGCATTGATGTTGAGTTTTCTAACTCCTTGCAGAACAACCCTGAGTTGTTTTTCTAAATCGTACAGTGCTCGATCCATTATAAAAGTGAAATTCAAGTTACCTAAATCGTGATAAACAGCTCCTCCTCCCGATAATCGGCGCGCGAGTTTTCCACCTGCCTGTTCTAGCTGACCACACCGACACTCCTTCCATGCGTTTTGATTCCTACCAATGACAACGGTATTTTGATTTTGCCAAATATAAAGAAGCACTTGATTTCTTTCGACATTTCTAAAGAGATACTCTTCCAGCGCCAAGTTATGCCAAGGGTCAAGCGATGTTGAAAAAATTAGTTTTGTTTTAATATCACAATATGTCATTGATTGTAACCTTAGGAATCAGTGTTTGCACAGTAGCTATCGATAAAATCTTGCGGGAGCTTCTTAACTAACAATACCGGTATAGGAGATCTGTTGAGTACATTATGCGCTAAACAACCAAAAACCAATCCCTTTAAAGTGGTAAGCCCACGTGTACCCATTACTATTAATCTAAATGATTTTTTAGTTGCATAGTTAATAAGTGCCTCTACAGTATCAGATATACTCGGATTACTGTAGATCACATGGTGACTGACGTCCTGTCCTCTTCCTTTAAAAATTTCATTAGTTTTAGTAAGGATTTGATGATAGTGGTTTATGGTGTCCGAATCTGATTCATCAGTCACACGTTTCATCCATTCCGAGGTAGGACTAACCGGCCAAGTGTCTATCCAGTTATACTCTGTCCCCATCGAACCTTCGTCCCGTTCTTGTACCTGTACAACGGTTAAACGCATATTAGGCATATTTTTTAATAGAGTGGCAGTGTAAACAGCAGCAGAAAAAGCTTGGTGTGACCCATCGGAGTAGAGAAGTACATTAAAATCAGAATTACTCATGTCTAATACCTCTTTCATCGCAATTAGCATGCTTATGAAATTATTATAACATATTTCATGCAGATACGTATCGGCATAGACATTAATACACTATCATTATCAATAAAGCAAGGCAGTAAGGTTGCCCAAGCAAGAACTGCGGCCTGGGACATCCTTATTACCTTGCTTTGATTAATACGACGATCTTTACTACTAATACAAAATTGAAATTAATGTTTTACTCAACCTCCAGCTGGGATATTGAAGATACCTGATGCAGCTGAAACAATAACAATAATTTCCAATGCAACCATGATAACGTATGGTAAATCTTTTTTATGCACGTAATCTTTCAACAGCGATATATAACCAATAACCGAGACACTTCCCAGAAAAGCTAAACCAATTAGATTTAAATAATCAGCATGATTAATCATTGTCACCCAGTTCCAACCACTAGGAGCATGTGTAGCTAGCGCATACTTATGCACGCTTAATCCCCAATACAGCGGTATCTCTGAAGGTTGAACCGTCGGATTAAAGAGACCACCCATATAAAGAAGAAAAGTAACCAGCATGAGAATAATTCCACCCCATGAGCAAACTAACAAAATACTTGCATATCGATTCTGTTCTGGGCTTACTTGACTACTAGTGAGAGCACTACTTTGTTCACTTATGACACTTTTTGCTTGTGTACCATGGGTATTACTTTGAACGGACGATTGATTAATCATAATTTTACCCCCAATCCATCTAGTAAAGATTTCAATCCAGCGAACAATAACATCAGAATAACAATATAACGGATAGATTTCGGCTTTGCAGTTCTTAATAACCTAACTCCGATTCGTGAACCCACCATAATCCCTAAAACTGATGGAACTGTAATAATCGGTAGCACTGCACCTTGATTCAAATAGATCCAGGCCGCTGAGGTATCTGTGATGGCTAATAATGACATACTGGTACCTACCGCAATTTTAAGCGGTGCACCCATGAGCAGGTTAAGCACTGGCACGTTGGCCCAGCCTGCACCAATCCCGAACATTCCAGCTATTACTCCAATACCACAAAAAAGTACTAGTGCTTGTGGCAGTCTCCATACGGTCCAACTAATATCCTTACCTGTAGAAGATTCAAAATAAGCTCCACCAATATTTAAAAACCGGGCTAAGGCATCGGGCTGATCGATTTTGGGAATTTCGCTATTCTTGGAGAAAATGAAAAGAATCGCAATCGATGTAATTAAAGCCCCTAATAAAATTTTGAGAATATTTTGCGGTAGAGAAAGTCCTAATAACGCACCACCTATACTAGAAGCTGAGGCAAGTAAGGCTAACGGGATTACTAAGCGTAGACTAGCATAATTTGATTTTAATAGTTTGGGTGCTGCAGATAAGGAACAGGCGAGAGCAACAAACAAACCTGAACCACGAATGAAATCCAAATGAAAAGGAAAAAAACTACTGACAATCGGCACATACAGTACACTACCACCCACCCCAGCTAACGCAGCTACTATGCCAATAAGAAAGGTAGTAAGGAGTAAGGCAAGGGGCCAT
>OMOF01000730.1 GCA_900290375.1 Candidatus Desulfosporosinus infrequens | reverse complement strand
CTGGACATCATGATGCCTGAACTGTCGGGCTATGAGGTGCTCAAAAGAATACGCCAACGTTTTCAACCAATGGATATACCCGTACTATTGTTAACAGCAAAAGCGAAGACCGAAGACCTACAGGCAGGCTTTGATGCAGGGGCCAACGACTATTTAACAAAACCCTTTGAGGCTTTAGAATTAACAGCAAGAGTAAGAACGCTTGTACTGCTCAAAGAATNNCCACAGAGCTTTCTTTTTTAACGGCACAGATTAAACCTCATTTCCTATATAATACCCTGAATGTAATTTCAGCTCTCTGTATCAGTAAGCCGCAGCGTGCCAAAGAGCTTCTTTATGACCTTTCGGATTATCTGCGAGGGAGTTTTAATTTCGAAAACTGTAGTGGATTGACGTCGCTTTCAGGAGAGCTTTCCACGGTTCGGGCCTATATTTCTATTGAGAAAGAACGATTTATTAACAGGCTCAAGGTAGAATATGATATTGATGAAACGATTGATTTATCTATTCCCGTGCTTGCTATTCAGCCTTTGGTCGAAAACGCTCTACGCCATGGTATTTTGAAAAAATCCGAGGGTTGTACTTTGAGTTTGAGCATCGAAAGGCGTGACGAGTATGTAGTAATCACGGTACAGGATAATGGAATTGGAATTCCTTCAGCAAAGCTACCTGACTTATTCTTAAGAGAAGGTACGAGGGCAGGGGTTGGACTTAAGAATATCCAGCGGAGACTGATGCTTTATTATGGACAGGGACTAGAGGTAAGGAGTATTGAAGGTCAGGGAACAACTGTAATCATGAAGATTCCTAATTCGAAAAGAGGCAACGTGTTGTGATGCGGACAATATTAGTAGATGATGAACCGGTAATCCTTGAAGAGTTAAAACGCATGTTTAAAAACCATGAGAAGGTTAAAATTGTCGGTGCATATACAGACCCTCTTACAGCACTTCGAGAGCTTTCTGTTACGAGACCTGATTGTGCTTTTTTGGACATAGAAATGTTCAATCTTAATGGCATAGAACTTGCGGAGAAGCTTATGGACAAAAATCCAGATATCCAGGTTCTTTTTATTACGGCCTATAATCACTATGCAACGCAAGCTTTTGAGGTCAATGCCATAGATTATATTTTGAAGCCTGTCAGACCCGAGAGACTTGCCAAAGCATTAGATAAAATATATAAGAAAAGGAACTTAGAAAAGCCTCAAGCAACTTTAGTACTTAAAATACGAAGCTGTGGAAACTTCGAGGTTTTTATTGGAGATAAACCTGTAAAGTGGCCTCGAGCAAAACCGAGGGAGCTTTTTGCGTACCTATTGCAGAGTGAAGGAAAATGGGTAGAAAAATATAAGGCATGTGATGACTTATGGAGAGAACAAGGGCAAGAACAAGCTCTTGCTAACCTTCAGACAGCCGTATGGGCAATCAGAAAAGCCCTGTACGTCAATGGATGCAAACTAGTTGAAATTAATTATTCACATAATTGCTATCAACTGCTTGTGTCGGCGGCG
The DNA here is from genome assembly GCA_900290375.1 of Candidatus Desulfosporosinus infrequens. Classification (GTDB taxonomy): domain Bacteria; phylum Bacillota; class Desulfitobacteriia; order Desulfitobacteriales; family Desulfitobacteriaceae; genus Desulfosporosinus; species Desulfosporosinus infrequens. The sequence goes on along the minus strand of OMOF01000730.1, from coordinate 8 downwards.
GAGTGGGA
>OMOF01000729.1 GCA_900290375.1 Candidatus Desulfosporosinus infrequens | reverse complement strand
AGTATGTGATTTCGGTCACGATTAAAATGCAGAACTTGATCCCCTCCAAACGTAATACTTACAGGTTTTTCTCTTTTCGTGTCGAATTAATAGTTATTCGAACTTACAATGTCGATACGAGAGGAGGTGTTGATTTGTGGAAGTAACACGGACTTTTCATGGCTTTTGTCCTACTCTTAATAAAGACTATTCCATTGAAGTTGAATATGAAGATGCAGGAACACCTGACTTCCCCAATAGGTACATTCAAGGATTAGTTACATGTATACATCACGGTTGCCCTAATGTATCAACCTGTTCAATAAAGGCACAGATGCCCAAGGAAATAGCAGTTTAGTTTGCAAAAAAACACCCCTCACTAGGAGGGGCATAAGAGAAGGAGGAGAAAAAATAAAAAAACAAGAAATTTTTATGTAAACCGCTAAGTTAGCGGGTAACTATCTACTGTATTTATCATAAACCCTATTTGTCACCATTCTATGAAGTCTATGTGGAGAATTTGTTAAACCTTTTAATGGAAAATTTACTGGAAGTTGATCGGCCAGAAGCAAACTTATAAATTAATCTTATTCAAGGAGTTTAAATATCTCATGGTGAACATAATTGTTTTCTTCGTTATCTCTTCACATAAGTGTGGTGGATTGTCAGGTTTAAATCCTTAACTCTTTTTCAGCAAAAACAAATACATCCGTTGTTAAAGTCCCATCAGGCTCAGGATAGTCTTGCTTTACTATTTTGAGTATACATATCCCATTACTCTCCAATATTAGGTCAACTTCCTCTGTTAAGTAATAATTGAAGAATATTTCTTCTTTCGAAAAACTGGTCGTTTCAAACCCTTTCTTCTTTCCCTCCATAAAGCTTAAATATAACTTCCCATTTTTCTTCAAGTATCTAGATACTTTCTCCATTAACTTTACCATTTCCTCATCCAAAAGATGAACGATACAAAATGATAGAATTATTGCATCAAAAGATTTTTCTTTAAATTCTATATCTCTTATGTCTTGGCAAAAGAATGTGGCACTAGGAACGTTCCGTCTAGCTAATTTTATCATCTCTTCCGATAGGTCAATGCCAGTAACAGAAATATCTTTCCCACATAATTCGAGTTGTTTCGCTACATTTCCAGGTCCACAACCCAAATCTAAAATGATATCTTTCACTTTGAGAAATTCGATAAATACTTTGATTCTCTCAGTATATAACTCAAAATTCGTAAATTTTTC
>OMOF01000819.1 GCA_900290375.1 Candidatus Desulfosporosinus infrequens | reverse complement strand
CCGGTTTTCATCCAGCATTTTGGCATATATTCATCACCTTTCAGTGGTTGAGTTGGAATGATAGGCAGACTCTTTTACTGGGCCTGCCTATAATATATCTTTTATCCAAAATTCAAACTATTTAAGAAAAATAAAAACTTCTTTGTGCATTATGTGCTTAGATATGAGCAGCAAAAGGATGGGCAGCTTTATCTTTTTGCTCTAAAACTTCAGCGACTTTAGGCTCGCCTGCTACTGCCCGCTTGATAGACAGCTTTGTAGCCTCATAGTTATAATCCTGGATCTTGGTGTCATCCGCGGCTTCCCAATGAATAAATACACCCACAAGAATAAATATATCCTCGGCTTCAGCAGACGGAATAGTGCCATCGGCAACACAATCTGCCACTGCCATAGCTACGCCACGTTGAGCCGGGCCAAACATCTGAACAGCTTGTTTGGCATCCTTAATTGTCACCTTATTAAACATTACCGTTGCTGGTTTACACATCAGGTTGGGCGCTATAACTGCTAAAAGCGAAGTGAAACCGTCTTTATTGTTGGACAGAGTGTTACAAAAAGCTGTTTCAGCAGCACTTCCACGAGGACCCATAAAGAGATCAATATGAGCTACTTCATTGCCCTCCCCAACAAGGGCCTCACCAACCAGAACTCTATCAATTTTATTCACTACTTTTCCCCCTTAATAGTTTGGTAATACTAAATAGTTTTGTAAAACAACTCACCCTCGCTCTAATAACCGGTGGGGGACGAGCCGTTGCTGTACGACCCGAAACCGCATATATAATCCCTAGAACCGAGAACAGAGCCATTTTATTTATAAGTACCCCGCCAATCCTCAAACATCTTTTATGAGGGATCTAAGCTGCAAGTTTCACGCCTGTTTTCTCTTGGTTTTATAAATATGTATGAAATCATAACTATTCCCGGTTACGTAGACTTAATCTTAAAAATATATTTATTTGGAACAATTATTGCTTAGTTCATGCCTTTATAAAGATAAAGTAGACTAAATATTTCGCAAATTCGTTTTTATATTATTCCACACCCGTTCCTTAATTCCTTCCTGTATTGGAAAAAACCATTAAATAATCCAAAGTATATAGCATTTTGCCATTAGTTAGCCTAGTGTCGTTTGGGACGATAGGATCCGCTAGCAATGCACCAAAAACTTGGCAAGGACCCCAAAGATAGGAGAACACATACCTACAAATGTTTGGCTTTTTCTTTTTTGACAGGAACATACGTTTCATATTATAGTATTTACTAGTTACTAAACTAGGCGGTGTTAAACATTGATATTTATGATAAATTGACGATCTTATCTGACTCAGCTAAATATGATGTGGCTTGCACCTCCAGCGGTGTAGACAGAAGCGGCAAGCTTGGTAGTGTAGGTAGTGCTGCAAAAGCTGGCATTTGTCATAGCTTTTCCGCCGATGGGCGGTGCATATCTTTACTCAAAGTACTGATGACTAATGTTTGTATCTTTGATTGCAAATACTGTGTCAATCGTTTGTCAAACGATACCGTAAGAGTGGGGTTTACGCCTCTCGAACTTGCAGAACTTACAATCAACTTCTATCGACGTAACTATATAGAGGGTTTATTTCTTAGTTCCGGGGTGATTAAAAGTCCGAATCATACTATTGAACAGATGATTAAGACACTTGATTTGTTGCGTCACGATTACCACTTTGGCGGTTATATTCATGTCAAGGCTATACCTGGAGCAGATAGTGAGCTAATTTCACATTTGGGACTTTTAGCTGACCGGATGAGTATAAACATTGAGCTACCGTCTCAGGAGAGTTTACAGCTATTAGCTCCGAACAAGACAAAGGAGTCCATCTTGCGTCCGATGGGACTAATTAGTACTAAGATCCAGGAAAACAGTAGAGATCTTGTGAAATTCCTTCATGCTCCCAAGTTTGTACCGGCCGGACAGAGCACACAGCTCATTGTGGGAGCAACTCCGGATACAGACCATAAAATATTAACCCTAACCGAAGGGCTGTACAGAAAATACCATCTCAAAAGGGTCTTTTTCTCTGCCTATATGCCGGTGGCTACGCATTCGCTACTTCCTTCTGTGAATACTAAACCACCTCTCCTGCGTGAACATCGACTTTATCAAGCTGACTGGCTGCTACGATTTTACGGCTTTGAAGCAAAGGAACTACTTGATGAGCTGCATCCCAATTTTAATTTGCAGATTGATCCCAAGTGCAATTGGGCACTCAATCATTTGGAGAAGTTTCCTCTTGAGATTAACAAAGCGCCTTATGAGATGCTTTTACGAGTGCCGGGAATCGGCGTGACCAGTGCCCAGCGCATTCTTACAGCTAGGAGAAGCAGCCTAATTGATTTTTCCGGACTTAAAAAGATGGGAATTGTACTGAAACGCGCGCAGTATTTCATTACTTGCAAGGGAAAGATTATGGATGGTCTAAAAATTACATCAGAAGGAGCAATTCGAGCACTTATGTCCGATCACAACAAGCTTACACCTCAATATTCTGAACAGTTGTCACTCTTTAATGAACCTTTCATTACGAGAGAGGATGTGCAGCAATGCCTGACAGGACAGATCTAGTCTATGCTTATGATGGTAGTTTTGAAGGACTGATGTGTTGTGTTTTTGAAAGCTATCAGAAAAAAGAGATCCCCATCGTCATCCGTCCCCCTGGTGTTCAGCCGAGTCTTTTTGATGCGGCAAAATGGATTGAGGCGGAGGAACATAAGGCG
>OMOF01000726.1 GCA_900290375.1 Candidatus Desulfosporosinus infrequens | reverse complement strand
CGGTAATACAGAATTGAATAGCATGAGGTATGAGGTGAAAGCATTTGGAAATTGAGTTTAATGTCAACGGTAATGAGTATAAAATGGATATTTGTCCAACTATGAGATTAGTTGATTTGTTAAGAGAGAAACTAGGTCTGACTGGGACAAAAGAGGGTTGTGGTGAGGGCGAATGCGGCTCCTGTACGGTGATCATGAACGGCAAAGCGGTCAATTCCTGCCTAGTTCTTGCACCTCAAATTAGAGGTCAGAAAATCCTTACGATCGAAGCCTTGGAAAAGAATGGACAAATGGACAGCTTACAGGAATCCTTCATTAAAAACAGTGCAATTCAATGCGGCTATTGTACACCAGGCATGCTTATGTCTGCCAAAGCACTCTTGATGGTAAATTCAAATCCATCAGAAGAGGAAATTAAAATTGCCATATCAGGCAACCTCTGCAGATGTACCGGATATAACAAAATTGTCAAGGCGATCAAGTCAGTAGCCAATAAGGATTAAAGTCATTATTGGTCTGACTAAAAACCCCAGTGTGACAGATTGTTCGTCCACACTGGGGTATAATAATTCCATTTTGCATTGCTATGTGATTATCCAAGGCATTTTTTAATTCTTTTATTCAATCCATATATTATGTATATTGCAGGATGCTTCGGATTGATTACAAGCCAAGGGACAGAAGGATCATTGTTTTTAGATAGAAGTGGTACCTTTTGGGACAGTATCAAGTATTCTACACGCCGCCGATTTCGTTGCATTATCACCAACGCTACAGTTTAGAACAGTCCTTGCTCTCGCTAAAGCATTAGTTGTAGAAGCGAAAATTTCATTCTCTGACAAAAATATATTGTCAATACCAACATCAGACTCAACATCCGACTTCTTAAATATTGCGTTGAGTTCCGGAGTTACACCACTGATGATCAGGACTCCACCAGCTTCTCTAATATTCCTGAAAAAAACTTTTAAGGCACTGATGGAAGTTAAATCAATGGTCGTAACATACTTCATTCTTAAGATGAACACCTTGGATTTAGTGACTAAACTATCCAGTTTCTCTCCAAGATCTGAGGCCGCGCCAAAGTAAAGATTTCCTTCCAATTGAATGATTAAAACCTCAAGCTTTTCTTTGACAGATTTAATTTCTTGTTCAATAATCTGAGAATCTTTT
>OMOF01000723.1 GCA_900290375.1 Candidatus Desulfosporosinus infrequens | reverse complement strand
AGACCCCCTCGTTGGTATCGAACGAGGGGGTCTTGTCGCGATGTCGGTAATAGCTACACCATTCATACTGAAAAGAAGTTGCGTTCAATACAACCCCTTGTAATCCATCCTGCACTTTCCCCAAATCTGGGGAAAGTAATTTTTTGCCGAGCTTTTTTTATTATGAATTTAAATTTTCCCATCTGCCACAAAATCTTTCGAACAACTACGGCAAACTTTTCCGCCGGTTAATCTACATTTTGATAAAGGAGTCCCGCAATCAGGACATGTTTTATTAAGTGTGATATCTTCACTAAGTACGCAACTAGCGCAATCTCTCCCACCCATAGCACAGCCACCCATAGTCTATACCATCCTTTCTATGGAATATATCCTTGCCAAAAAAATCTTCACCTAGTCCCATAAATAAGGGTGTGCTCATTACAGCGCAGTAGTAACGCAGTCCACTGTGGAGATACATAAAATATAGGAATTGCCGTTCTGCGTCCGATAATGGTCACTATGTAAAGTAGCTTAAATACAGAAACCTCATATTCGGTCAAATTTGGCCATGAGAGCCGATTTACATGTTTTTGTTTTGCCATTTTTCGTTGCACTTTTTTATGTTTCGTTTCGAAATGCCAAAGTCCGTTTTTCTCTCGCTCACGACGATTTACTATGTTGTTTGTTTCTGGTTTTTCTATTTGGGTCACGTCTTATCCTGGGGCTGTGGACAGTGCCGCCTAGGGAAAAGCTATTTGGGGCCTGTCTCAAAAGAGCTTTACCCCAGGCTTTGGACAAGTCTAGTAATGGGTATTCCTTTGGAGCAGACTTGCCCACACTGACCACAACCCCGGCGACTGCATGGGGTCAATTTCTCACAAGCGCGCATCCTAAAGATAAAATTTTTCATATTTTTCTGGTCTTGAATCCTTGCTCTCCCTTCTTTCTGCGGCTGTTTTTGTTTTTCTGTTTGGAACTGGATTTTCGTTTCTTTTGCGACTGGCAAGCTCACGGTTTAATTTTTCTCGCCTAATAGCCACTGTCAACCACGCTACAGGATTTTCAACGTTTGTTTCTTGATCCATTTTTTTAAGTGCCTCGAATAGATCCTGATCCGTTGCACCTTCCCGAGTCGCAAGATAGGAATACGTATTTTCGGGACTTACCTCGTCGTTCTTTTCCTCTGTCTTTCCAAACTTTTTTAACTTGTCTTCTTCTTCAATTACTATGGATAGTTCATTGGATAGTTCGGGTGACATACGGTCACTACCCTGGTGACATATGGTCACTAGGGGGGGTGACATACGGTCACTACCCTGGTGACATACGGTCACTAGGGGGGGTGACATACGGTCACTACCTTTTTGAGGTTCATTACCCTTTCTAGTCTGGAAAAAAAGAGTGAATAGATTCGAAGTTTGCTCTATTTTCCCTTTTGTTTTTGACTCTCGAAAATTTTTCTGTTTTACAATATAACCTTTTTCAATTAATCTTTCCACGATTCTAATTGCGCTTCGTCGGCTGATCGCTGCTCTTTCGGAAATGGTTTGGTACGATGGGAAAGCGGTATTTGTATGAGAGTTTGTATATGTAAAAAGTATTAGAAGCACCAATCGTTCTGAAGAGTCCAAATTTGCATCGTATAAAATATCTGCAGGGAATACCGCCGGGGCAAAATTACTGTTAAGTCCATCAGACATTCTTTCTCTCTCCCTCTTTTTTCTTTTTTTCTGTCCACCGGCATATGAAAAGCCGATGGCATTTTTTTGCCACCGGCTTAGATTCGTTTTTATATCCATTTTTTCGAACTTGAAAAAATAATTCGAGTAGGATATTATTATTACGAAGTCTACGCTCACGTGGATAGACGTGTGCTGGATATAGAGAGCCACCGAGGCCTTGCTGGGCCGAGGTGGTTTTCGCATTCCGTTTAGAATTCTTTGTCGAATTTTAAAAATCCTCTTTTTTTAAAAAAAATGATAAAATAAGGCATAATGTAAACTATCGTAATTAAGGAGTTTATCTGTGAAATATTACACAATGGTTGAGATGGCCAAAATTATAGGTATACCTGAGTCCAGTGCGCGCGGGTATCGTGATCGATTCCTTTCCTACATGACAACGACTGGGCAGGGACGGGGAAAACGCTATACCGAGGAAGCGCTGGAGGCGCTGCGGATCGTCGCGACGATGAGCCGCGAAGGAATACCAAATGAGGATATAGAAACGTCTCTAGAAGCTCGTTTTGGTGTCGTGATAGAATCGCAGGACTCGCAGTCGCAAACCATCGTATCGTCGTCGCAGATCGTCGCGGATCAATCTCAGGCTCTTGTGCTCGCGATTATGGGCGAAATGGCCGCGATGCGCGAGCAAATAACGGCTCTACATGCACAGTTGGAGTGTCGCGAGGAATCGCGGGACCAGCATCTAGTCGCGGTTATGCGCGAGATCCAGGAGATGCGCCAAGAGATGCACCGGCCATGGTGGAAAAAAATATTTAGAAAAAACTAGAACCAAAAGTCATTCCGGTGATCATGTTCCCATTGACGCGAACCTACGTAGGTAGAGTTATCGCGCTGCTGTGTGGATTTATCAAATGCATTCAAGAAAAAAATGTTTTCCAAGTTGTTAAAATTCGACCTTTTAGCTTTAGCTGTTTCGGCTTTATATAATAGATACGCCACTAAGAAAAATAAAAAGAGAAATCCCATGAGACTTTACACCTCCTCCTATTTTAAAGACCAAATCCCAAGGACCGGGCTAAAGATATGATTGGCCCAAAAATAATATTTAGATCGGGTACTGTCCCGTTCATGGGCCAGGTGGGGGAAAGGCCCGCCATCAAACCCATGAGGGTATGCGCGGCATAAGCTGTCAGGCTTAGCTCTGCCGCTGCTGAAAATAATTTCATACTATTCCCTCCCTGAAGGTACTCCTGGCTTAGTTTTTCCCTTAATATTGGGGGCTGCTGATTCCTTTTTTTCTAATTCCATTTGATGAAGTTTTTCTGTTAATTCTTGATTCTTACTCGTTAGAGCTTCGACTTTCAGAAAGTACTCATCCCGGATCTTTTTATTTTCTTCGAGTAATTTCTTCTCGATTTCCAACGTTGCTCTCTGTACTTCCAACCCATGGACTTGTATCATTTGTTCATGGGCCTTAATTGCGTCCTTTTCCTGGGCTTCTTTCGCGGCCTGTGTCTGTACCAGTTGACGTTTGTGGTTTTCGGCTTCCTGTTCCAGCGATTCAATCCTTTTGGCTTGGGCCTGAGCTTCTTGATTCAATCGACTGACTTCCTCTTCTAGCTCAGCCACGGACTCGATCCTAGTCTCTAAGTTACCCAACTTATCCTGTTGCATCTGGATCGTGATCCGATGGGTTTTATTGCTGCTTTCGAGTTCTTCATTCCGGGTGTTGATTTCCTGCATTAAGCCTTCGAGTGTGGACTTATCCAGGATGGCCTTATCTCTATCCTCTTGGGCTTGCTTGCTTTGAGTCTGGATTTGGTCAACGATGGATTTGTGCAGTGTTGATTCCTGGGCAAGGGACTCGCTGAATTTATCTTTTAAGTCGATCCCCTTTTCGACCAAGCCAACGAATTGGTTTTTGATCTTGTCCAGGTGGTAGGATACTTGTTGTATATCCTCCGACCGCTGAGCATCGCTCACTTGAAGCAACCCGATCTTGTGCTGGTTTAGCAATTGCTCCAGGAATTCTTTGCTGGAGAGTCCCGAATCTTTGACCATTTGCCCTAGTTCCTCTTTGACTTCAGGGCTTACCTTAGCGCTCCATGTTTCATCTGCCATAATGCACTTCTCCTTTTTTGAGGTAAACTATAAACCCGCCTATAATCGATGGTTTACAAAGGTTTACGTTTACTTTTTGGTAAACCTATAATATCATCCACTCTGACAAAACGTCAATGAACTATGATTTCAAATATCACCATTCAAACTCTTCAAAGCATCCACTACCAACTGCACACTTTTAGAACTGTCAGATAGAAGCATACGCAACACCTGGGCGCGGTTCATATCAAGTTTAGAACAGAGAGTATCAAGTCTTTCGATGCTCTTTTCGTCAAGGTTGACAGTAATTTGTTTTTTTTCGGCCATTTAAACACGACTCCTTTTTTATTTTTAACCACACATTAATGGTATATTAATATTAATGTGTGGTGATTTGAAAATTTAACACTTCGTTTTTTCCGGCTCGGGCTTGTTATATGCTTTATTGAATTTGTCACAGACATTATAGATCTTTTCACCGTTATCGAAGGTTTCGACCATCCACTGGTTGTGATCCTTAACATGATTCAGAATATCAAGCATGCAGTCTATTTCTTTTTGAGTAAAGCTAATTCTCACACTACTCATTTGTCAGCACCTCTTTTTTTTCACTCTTAATCTAATATCATTATACTATTATTTTAATATTAAGTCAATAGTAAAGACGATTTGAAGTAAATATTTTTTGGCACGTCTGATCTTTCTTGGGGTTTCAATTGCGCCCCACCCTACCTGACTTCCCCCTTGATGATCGTTACCAGAGACCCAAAAGGAATACCCAGTGCAAGGGTCCAAGAACAAATTTTCGTCGAGAAAATTTTTCCCCTTGCGCGTGTGAGCCTGGTATAATTTGACGCGGGGGGGAGGCGTTCTCCTGACCCAGAGGTAAAGCCTGGAAGATGCGCCCTAGCGCAGTCCCCGCAGGGACCAACCGGAGGGCGTCTGGAAGGGTTTCTACTTCCTCACCCGATAAATCCAAAAAACACTCTCGCTCTAACGAACGGGAGTGTTTTTCTTCGTCTTAAAAACATCACAATATAGTCAAAATTTAATTGTAAATATCTCCGGCCACAATCGGTATGATCACGAAATCGGTACCCATCGCCGTTATCTCTTGGGAATCGTTCAAAGAGTAATCAATATCGCCATCAAAACGAGTCATTACACAACCCTTTCCGGATGGAACACACTCAAACCAGTGATAGTGTTCATGTAACGTCCAGATAGCTGATATAGGATAGCTTTGGCCTGGTGTAAGAAGCTCCATGGAATTCTGACTATCACCATCCGGTACCACTCTATATTTTCCCGGTGCCCAGCCGTCAAAATCCTCTTCAAATTGTGAGGTAGCGGTAAGTTTACCTGTGATAGCCATAGTATCTGTAACTGTCTGTATTTGCCATTGTCCTGCGGATGGTGCGTAACCTTTTGGATGGGTCAATGTGGCCGAATTAGGAACGATATAAGCATCATCGAGGGTCCCTCGGGGCGGTGGTGGTACACTAGATGTAACATTACTGAGGATCGTGTCTCCCATGTAGGTTTGTCCTATTGCGTGTGGCTTTACTAGCTGCCCTATTGGCCATTCATGGAATATTTTAGAATTGTTGATGGGTCCGGCGTAACTTGAAATGCTGAGTTGACCCGGTGTCGAAGGAGGTTGTGGAATGGGCGGAGGGATGGAATTTATTACATACATTGCGCTTTTTGATACGGGGTTACCATCTGCTGGGTTATTATAATTGAGTTGAACAGGTATCGTCGCTGTAATAGGATCGCTTGTATTGTTATTAGGGACTGTAAAGGTCAGACTCCAAGTATATGTCGTCGTATTATTTGCGCTCTGGCTGCTTCCGCTAAAAGTCATTGGGGTAGCAGTAGTTTGTAGTGAACCATCAGGGTGAGGGAGCCATGTGTAAACTGTAGAGATTGTGTTCGAAATGGATGTTTGAGCGTATAGAGTGGCAAATGCACCAGGTTGGTTAGCTCCCGGATTAACAAAAGTTTCTAGTGTGGGTACCGATTGTGGCCATATAACAAGTTCTCCACTATGTGACGCTCCAAGCGCCGTCGCCGGCGACCATGCAATAATCTCTTGCTGCGGGCCAGCATCTGCAATAACGGAGGAATAGTCGTTCCCAACGGCATCGCCAGGTAGTTGTGCGGTACTATAGTCTCTAGATGTTGCTGTTACGCCAGATCCACCGGCGACTTGCTCTAAATAATTTTTCCCATTCACATCGTTTGCGATAACTATGCGCTTTCCAGTGGCTGGATCGATGACGACGCTTGGATTACGAAAGCCAGTACTGCCAGGAAAAATACTGCCCCAATCTTTGATATTACTTTTATCGAGTGCATCAATACTGGCTCCATTGGACTCTGCAGCATAAATACAGCTGCCGTCGATGGCAAGGTTTACCGAACCGATATAACCTCCATTGGCCGTGGTACCACAGACATTTTTTATATTTCCGCTTGAATCAAATTGATACACATAACCGTAATCATCCTGTACGTATATATCACCTGAGTTTTTATCGAAAGCTGGAGCGGACGGAAGCGGATTTGTTATATGACCAGCGCCAATTGGGATGCCGAAGGTGTATTCCATCTGTTGCGCGCCGGTGATCACGTCTTGCATCGCGGAAGGATGAAGCACGTAAAGCTGGATCGTCGCGTGTCCGCCGTTGGGGTCAACGCCAAACATGATATCGCCGGTGTTCGTGACGATCGGGCTAGATGTGAAGGCCGCACTGGCGGAGTTGGGGTCGAGTTGGAGAGAGTTCATTTGGAGATAGCGAACCATAGTTACCCCTTCTGGAATACTCAAAGGAGCAGCCGTGAATCCGCCATCCCAGCTACCGCAGGAGACTACTGGTGACTGCCAGGTGACAGGCGACCAACTGGCATCGATGGCTGTCCACGTATATGATTGAGTGGAAATGACTGGTGTCATTGCGATTTCGCAAGGTGATTGTCCTGCGTTACCCGCGATTAGATAAGATTTTAAATCAGGTATAACTGACGTGTTTAGCGGATTTGCACCTGACCCCGCCACTGGATTTTCTGCCATCGGCCAGGAGTAGAGATTGTTACCTATTGCTAGGGCTATGAACTGCCCGTCCTTACTGATTGATGGCCCAGGAACGCCATAAATGTTGCCCTGTGATCCATCTGCCGCTAGGGTAATTGTAAGACGCCAGAGAGGTGTAAAATCATTAGAATTTGTTGGATTTGGATGTGAGATATCAACCGCGATGAGTTGACCAGTTGTAAGTGTGTCCCCCACCCATGAATTAGTATTCCAGGCAAACATATAAAGCGTGTTTCCGCATACAATCGGCGAGGAGTAGCTATCGAGATCTGTGCCAACGGAGTCACCAAGCAGTACGTGGATCGGAGAGCTGTTGTAATAAGGAAACAACGTGTCTGAGGTTGATCGGTCGCGGGAATAGTTATTGTCCCAAGTGAGGATATCGGCGGCGTTGGCTGTCCCCGCCCACAGCAGAAGTATGATAATGGATAGAGCAATAACCTTTTTTTGTATACTTTTTATCATTTTTATTCCCCTTTCTTAAAAAAACAAAAAAGCTAGAAAGCCCTTATTTTTTTAAAAGGGGCTTGTCTAGCTTTCCGTCTGTGCGGTATCGCTATCAACTATTCACTTTCTCTTATGAGGTTTCTAGAAGCGCCAAGATGCATCAAGTGCTGGATTGCATTCGGTACAGTCATTTTGCGCGTTCGTACATAGTGAACAATACATGCGCTCTATCCCCATTATACTCGATGCTCGAACTGAAATTATATCGCGTCCGATAGACTGCACATTTATTTTTCCAAAAAATCCAGCATGGTATAGCGCTTTTAGCATTAGATCTGCTAGTTCTCCTTGTTCTCCTGTATTTTTTAGAACATCATGATCGCCTACAATGTCCAAAAAAGATTCAACTACGAAGCTTTTTAATTCGCCATTTTGGATTGAAATTCGAAACTCTGATTTAATACTAGTGCCACGTGGTGGTAGATTTGCTTGGATTGATCTCGATAGTAATTGAGCATCCAGCTTCATGTCCTCAACTCCTCAACTCCTCGCCTCGTTGTTTCCACTTTATGAATCCGAATATACATACACCTAGTGCGAAAATTACCGCAATCCCCGCATAGAACCATGTTTTCCAAGGTGCTTTATTTGACGTCGATTGAGTATTAGACTGTAAGTCTGGCGGTACAACTGGGCCTTTTGGTGTCTCTTTTGGTGTGACCTCTGTATTTGTCTTTGGTATCACCGATTGCACTGGTGCTTGCACTTGAGGTTGCGATTGCGTCGTGTCGCTTTTTTGTGTTGATTCGTGCGGGATCGGTGCGTTAGGCGCAGGTGTAGGGGTTGATGCACTGGGTTGTTGCGATTGTGCAGGTGTAGGTCCGGGCGTAGGGTTTGAAACCGCAGGAGGTGTTGCATGGTTTAGTAGACCGCTCAAATCAGGTGTGGGAATACCAAATCCGACTACAGGTGTAGTAGCTGTTAATGTTTTCATGTTCGCTTTTCCTAGTAGATTCGCTGGCGGTGTGGAACCGGGCGCGACATCAGGGCCACCAAGAACTTCGAGGTTGACGCCCTGGGCTGAAATAGCTTGGAAAATTGTGGGATCATAGCATGTAGAGTTCATACAACGCTTCACTTCGCTTGTTATACCGAATTTTTGGATGTATGCTAAAATAGGTGCAACAGAATCCGGCCCCATCCACGTTGTGTCTTTTGAGTGGGGGAACATAAGATCAGCACAGGCTAATCCATCATAGGTTTTTCCTAAAGACGACTCATATGTGAAGCTAATACCTGTCCCATCTGCTATCCAACCGATCAGTTCATAATGATTAGCGTCGGCAGCCGCAACTGAAAGCGGTGAGATCAACGATCCTGCTATAGCCGCCAAAATCATAAATGTGATAAATATTTTTCTCATAGATTGTCACTCCTTAAAAATTGATTGATGTTTTTTGGTCATTAGAATCACCATTCAAGATGTCCTCCCCCTTTACCCCAGGCGGCAAACGTCCAAAGCCTGGGGTAAAGCTCTTTTGAGACAGGCCCCAAATAGCTTTTCCCTAGGCAGCACTGTCCACAGCCCTACTGTACTAATCTAGCGGCGGTATGTCTGTTGCGCGGAAGCCAGCTACTTGATGACTATAATGGTACCACGTTGGATTGGTTGGCAAGTCTCCTGCCAAGTCAGTTACTTCAGTGCCATTGTACCATGTGCGAATTGTGTCTCTGTATGCTAAAAATGATGATGTAGCTGCCATACGATCTAGTTCCCCGTCAAAAATTGCGTGCTTTAAAATTGATACCAAATATGAGTCTGTCCCCGACGAAACAGGCATAGGCATCATTTTCGAATCAGTTTTCGGCTGACTTTTTATAACAGGAATCGATTGATAATATTCCGATAACACCTGACCATAAGCATTTGGCACTCCCTCTCCAAGTATGATTGTGTCAGGGTATTGCTCCCAGGTCGCGTCTGGCAGGCCGCCAACATAAGGTATCCTCTGCACGTCCCAAGCGGCCGGGAAGGTCATCTTCTTTAAATCCTTTGGTTGTGCTATCATTACAAGGTGGACATTGTCTGCCTTGGGCACAGTAGTCTCCGGCGTTGCAAGTTGGGGCGACTGTGCCTCTATGTCTGTTTGTGGGGTGAAATGTGGGGTGAGAACAGATGGGGTTGCTGCAGCAAAGATACCTAGACCAACGATAACTAATCCCAATAATCCAGTTGCAATTTTCCATAATGGTGTTTTTTTCATTTTTACCACTCCTTAAATTTGATTATTCCTTATTTCGGATAATACTGAAATAAAATGTGCCTCAATCCTTTGGCTAGCGTTCATCGCGATTGCAATTGGTTGTAACGATAGCCCTTCGAGATATACTTGTGCATTTGACCAGGCAAATGGCCCAACGCAGACATTAACGAAGACATATAGGCCAATTAGGATACCTGTTAGTCCCGTTGTCGCTAGTATTGCTACTGTTGCTTTTTTCATTTTTAGCATTTTCTTCACCTCCTTCATTAATTTTGATTATTTTTTATTTCTGGTAAGACCGAAATAAAATCGTCATATGTTATGTTTTCATCCTTGTTGGTCCGAATTTCTCTTTTCATGGTCCGTTTGGCTGCTGCATTCGTCAGGCCTTCTAAGTACGCTCCGGTCATACCTTCTGTAATTTTCGCCAATTCTCGGAGGTTCAAAGCTGGATCGAGTGGTTTTTCTTTTCCGAAAAATTTAAGCAGCTCTATGCGTTCTTCTTCGTTCGGAGCCTTGATCTCAATTTTTAGTTCAAAGCGTCCTGGCCTAACTAACGCTTCATCCAGGATATCCAACCTATTAGTTGCAGCTACCACAAAAACCCCTTCGCGGTCCTCAAACCCATCGAGCTCAGTGAGTAGAGTGTTTAAAGCGAGATCCGAAGGTCTATTCAAGCCCTGCCCGTCCCGACGTGCCCCAATAACGTCTATTTCGTCGAAGAAAATTATGCTTGGTGTCTGTGCCTTGGCTGCTTTAAAAATCCCACGGATCGTAGCTTCAGTGCTGCCCACTAGTGAGCTAGAGACGGATGAAGCATTTACGACAAAGAATTCTGCTCCAAAGAAGGCCGCTGCTGCACGCGCAAGATGTGTTTTTCCGGTTCCTGGTGGTCCGTAAAGAATCAAACCGGAAGTCGGTTTAAGGCCAAATTGCTTGATTTTACTTGGGTTTAAGAATGGAAGTTCTAACGCGTCCCGAAGTTCTGTTTTTGCCTTTTCCATGCCCACAACTTTTTCGAATGCGTCCGGATCGTGCTCAACATGCACCCTAAAATTTTCAACTTCCTTGAGCTCTTGATCCGTTTGTATGTTGCCTTCTCTCATTACACTAAACATATCTTGCAGTGTAATAACATCCTCTTTGCGCGATTCAATCGACCGTTTCATAGCTATTTTAGCCGCTCCGTTGACCACGCTTCCTAAGAATGCTCCGGTTAGACCGTTAGTTTTTTTACTTATATCACCCCAGTTCAAAGCTGGATCGAGGGGTTTGTTTTTTGCAAAGAATTTCAATAGTTCAATTCTTTCTTGATAATTTGGAGCAGAAATCTCGATCTTTAGTTCGAGTCTACCTGGTCGAAGCAACGCTTCATCGATCGTGTCCAGGCGATTAGTGGCTGCGATAACGAACACACCTTCACGTTTTTCGAAACCGTCTAATTCCGTCAGTAGAGTGTTTAAAGCGAGATCCGAAGGTCTATTCAAGCCCTGCCCGTCCCTGCGTGCCCCAATAACATCTATTTCGTCGAAGAAAATTATGCTTGGTGTCTGTGCCTTTGCTGCTTTAAAAATCCCACGGATCGTAGCTTCCGTACTACCAACTTGGGGGCCACTAACAGCTGATGCGTTTACAACGAAGAATTCTGCACCAAAATATTCTGCTGCTGCACGCGCAAGATGTGTTTTTCCGGTTCCTGGTGGTCCGTAAAGAATCAAACCGGAAGTCGGTTTAAGGCCAAATTGCTTGATTTTACTTGGGTTTAAGAATGGAAGTTCTAACGCGTCCCGAAGTTCTGTTTTTGCCTTTTCCATGCCAACGACTTTTTCGAATGCGTCCGGATCAGCCTCAACCTCTACGCGAAACTGTGAAATGTCTGCTCCTTTATCTTCTGCAGCTGCCGCCTGAGTTTGTGCTGTAGGTTGTCCTACTGGCCTCCATAGTGCAGGATCACTAGGTACATTGCCAAAAAAGGTCCCAGTTGCTGGTGATTGTTGTTGTTGAGCTTGTTGGCTCCATTGTGGTGGCCATGTGTCAATTGTAGTTTGCTTTGGCACTGAACGTTGTTGTGGTCTCGATGCGAGCCAAATAGAGTGAATGATCCATGCGATGAAACCTATTCCAAGTAAATAGCCTAATAATCCTCCCAATAAAGACGCTAATTGAAACATACTTTTTCCCTCCTTTCTTAAAAATCTTCACCAAAAAACGTGCTTGGCGATGGTGCTCCATCCTGACTAGTCGCCGCTACTTGATCGATCTCAGGCGGTGCAAAGTATTCTACCTCCGCGCGGGTTGCGAACGGCCAATTTTCAATTCGCGTCTCCCGCATTTCTTTCGCTGCTGGGTGCATGCTGAAATCATATTTCTTTAACCTAGCTGGGAACTGTCCGCGAAGGATCACGATTTCCTCGTCATTGTCGAGCCTAAGTATTTCATCGGGTGCCATAAGTTTTCGAGAGCTTGTACTTCGTGAGTTGGAACCGTTAAAAACTTCACTAATTTTTTGGCTCTGTGATTCGGTTTCAATCGTCTGATCCCCTAAGCTGTCTGAGATGTACTTTGACGTTTCGTTGTCATTTGACCCTAGGCAAATTAAAACATCACAACTGCTTCGAATACTTTCATACGCTGGATATATCGTTTCCATCTGCTTTTTATTTTGAAAAACCCCCACAAATCCAATTCCACGGCTCCTCGTAATAGAAAGGCGCTTATCCAGCTCATGGATTCTTCCGATATTCGCCAACTCATCGGCAATAATTCGAACTTTGACGGGGAGAGTACCACCATTTTGATCGGCCACCTGAAAAAGCGTTGAAAAAAGTTGGTTGAAAAACATTGAAGAAAGCGGGCGCATGGTGTTTTTCGTGTCACTCAGAATTAAGAAAACTGCTGTTTTCTTACGCCCTATGTCGGCTATATCTATACCATTAGTTCCGGATGTGAGCGAGCATACATCTAACGACTGCCAGAGTCCTATCCGGCTAGCGGCACTAATAAGAATTCCGCTTCTCGTCTTATCTTCGGCCACTTTGAAACCGAGTTCGAAGGCCCGGCGGGCTGGATGTTGCGGATCGAGCTTAGCAAATAGTTCCTCCAGTTTGGCTTGATCACTTCCCCAGCGTGCCGCGATTTCGAGAAGGTTTCCTAAATGCTTTTGGCTGTTAGGAAGTTCATGAACAATATAAAGAATTAGCGCTTGATAATATGACCGCATCGCATCATCCCAAAATTGATCGTCGCCGCCGCTGGTCTTTTTTTCTCCACTGGGTGAATTATCTACAAGAGCTGAAGCCAAATCTAGTGCATCCTGGGCGTTGTTCACAAAACCCATGGGGTTAAATTGATCGCTAAAAGCGATATCGACTAAATTCAAAATTTTTACTTCATATCCTTGTGCACGAATCCAAGTTGCACTGGCTTTAGCCAATTCTCCCTTTGGGTCCGTAATTACTATACTTTCGCAATTTTCAACAGCTTGGAAAATTGCTGGTTGCATTATTGATCGAGTTTTCCTCGAACCAGTGGGACCAAAGATAATTATATTTTGGTTCATAGTACGTGAGTCGAGAGGTAAGAATAAAGGTCGTCGGCCATCGAGCCCCAAAATTGTTCCACTTGGGCCAAACTTCAGCACCGTCCTAAGTTCTCCCGATCGCGCCCAACGTGCCGATCCGCGCTCTTCGTGTTTCTCGCGTCGAGCTACACCGCCAAATATACTTTCGTACATATCTGAAAAAATATTTTGTTCGCCCTTTGCGGCCCGCGTCATGACGAAGAGAATACCAAGTGCTAAGATAGCAGCCAGCCAGGGCTGAAAGCTCCAAAAAGCGTGTGATGCTAGCTTCGCGGCAGGTTGCTTAGGCCAAATCAGCGCGGCAGCTCCCAAACCAGTCGCATAGAGTGGTGAGATAAATTTTTCCGCTTCCGTCATTGCCGAAGCTGGAAATGGGACCGGAGCTGAGTTCAAAGCATTCCATGTCGTTAGCGCACCGATAAGGCTAAAATCCAGGTAAGCTAGGAACCATATGCCGCCTGTGACCATCGTTACTGCGCGGTGTCGGACGATGAGCGACAAAGTCACGACTACAGCCAGGGCCGCGAGCAGTGGGTATATGGTTATTAAAAGGCTAGCACCAAAAAGGATCACTAATACAGCTACAATATAAAACGCGAAAGGTTTTCTTCGTGACATCGCAAACATCTTTTTCCCTCCCTTTTTATTTTTTAGCGTTCCATGCCTCTGCTTCTGTTTCTGGAAGCATATTGATCGAGCGCATCATTGCGTAGCTTTGAGCCTCGCGGAAGATCAGAAGCACGCACCAGATTAGGATTTTTGGCTTTTGCGGCTGCGAATTTTCGATCGTCTTCGCTTGCTTCCCGCCATGTCGGAGGGTTAATGACTGAGTTGTAAATCCAGCTGTGTTGATCGCGATCGTTAACGTAAACATCACTAACGCTGATCGATCTACTTGATCTACTTGGTTCCTTTGATTTCGGTTGTTGCCCCGCTTGCTTATCTCTCCAATTATCTACGCTCTCAAATGCGGACCGGAATTTTTCACGGTGAGCGGCAAATGTCTCTCTCCACGCACTTCCTTTTTCACGCAGATTCGACGGATCAAAGTAACGTCCTCCGGCAGGTGCTTTATGCCATCCATCGTCACCACGATGCATTTTTTCACCAACATAACTTTCAGCCCATTGATCCCAAAGTTTCGCTTGATTCCCCTTATGTTCATAGTTCACAAGCGTTTTTAAATTTTTTTTCATATCTGCTTCCCAGGCTTTCTGCGAGCAGTCGGTGTGTCGGTGCGAATCATGAGCAGTCATTTGGTAGGCTTTTTCAAATGTTGTTTGTTGGAAATTTCTCCACTGATCGTAACTAAATTCTCTTGGTTTTTTGGTCGTGTCACGCGATTCATTTACGATTTTCCGATCCTTTTCATACTGCCTTTCATCATAGATATCATAACTCATTCCTCTTTCCTCCCTTCATTTTTTGACTTGGAAACCCTGTGGATTCCCCTCTTTTCAGCTTCTGAGAAAAGAATTGCTGGCTCAATCCCAGTCGCCGCCGTTGCTACACTAAGGGATAGATACGTTGTTATCGCCGTGTCTATCGCTATTGCTGTCAGACGTTCTTCCAATTTTTCGAAATACTGCGCGACCATAGGTTCCAGAATTTTTGCGAAGATTTTCTCAATATCTTCAGACGTCAATTTCATCACCTCCTTTACCTTTCGAATTCATCTTCGCGATTTTGTGAAGATTTTTTGTTTACCTGAGCTTTTTTCTTTCCCGCCTTGTCTAATGCTTGCTCAGAAGGATCGCCGCTTGGTACACTCCCAGGACTACTGTTATCAATCCAGTCGAGATCAGAAGATTCGTTCCGTACAGCTTTGATTTTTCCAGCCAGGTTGGGTTTGATATTTTGTTTACTTCCCGAACTAGATCCATTATCTGACTTGTGAACGTCCTGTAAATCTCTTGGTTTTGACGTGCTTCGCTGTTGATCGTTCTTGATGCTGCTTCTAGTTCCTTCAGTTTGTGAAATTCTTTTTCCTTCAGTTCCTTTAGCTCCATTTTCAAACCCGCTACGATTTTGTTCACTTTCACTAGCTGTTCGTCCCGCGCTTGATCGGCTGCCATTAACCTCTGCTCCAGCTCTTCCCAATCCGCTTCGCTTTGTGACATCTTCTTTCTTACCAATTCCCCCAGAGCCAACATTTCGCTCGCGAGATATCTGATCTGCTCTGTTGTCTCGTTTGTCGAGCTTTCCGAAAATGATGTCGGTTCCGATATCTCCGGGACTTCGAGATCCATTGGTATGTCCATTAATGGTGGTATTTCCTCTTCCGGGATCGGACAGGTCGGGCAAGAGTTGATTTTCTTGAGCGCGTTCAAATCCACTCTCCATTTCCTCCTTCAAATATTTTTGATCGTGCAGTTTGTTGTCCCTGACTTTATGACCATCTGGCGTGGTGTAAGTGATATTTTTTCTTTCGTCTGTCCATTTCACCTGATAACCCTTGTCTTCCATGGCCTTCACAAATTCTTCTTTGCCTTTGCTGTTCTCCATTGAATTATCGATTTCGGCCATCAATTTGAACTTCCAACTTGAACCTTTTACCGCAACCTGATATTCATTCATGCTCAAAGATTTGTTTGGTGTTTGATCTTCTTTTGTCATTACTCTCAAACCTTCGCGCTCACAGATCCGATCGCTTAGTTCCTTGATATTTTGAAGATCATGTGTGCTCTGTCGGTACTTCTCACCGTTTTCAAAACTGACACTGTTAACGATTATGTGGTTGTGCAGATGGTTTGTATCTGTATGCGTTGCGACAAGTACCTCATATCCTGGAAATGCCTTTTGTGCCATCTCATAACCTATCTGGTGAGCTTTAGAAGCGTCTAGTGGATCATCAGGGCTAAAGCTCTGGACAAAGTGCTTATACTGCCTGCCCTCTGTCTTACCATAGATTTCTTTTGTTGCCTTCATTTCCTCAAGTGCTGTTTGAGCATCACAATCCTTTCCGCTAATGAGATTTTCCTCAGTCTTTTCCGGATTTTTTATGTAATCAATTCCTCGGCCTAACGACCTCTTACCCGGATTAATTGCCTTAACGAGTGCCATGCCTCTTTCAGCTCCCCATGGATTTCTTGAAGTCTTCCGTCATGATCACTCAACCTATCTTGATGGACTAACTTGGTAAGTTGGTTCAAGTTCACACCAATCCGCTTCAGCTCCAAAACTAACTCTTTTATGCCGTCGATCACAACGATCTCTTTTTCCAAAGCGGACTTCCGGAGGAAGTCGCTTTGGTTCAACTTGGACGCGGCAACCTTGCTTTTGATGCGCTCAAGTTCTTCGTCGGAGACGAAGAACTTGAGCTGCATTGCACGTTTTCGCGGCATTGAAAATGCTCCTTTCTTTCGTCGTTCCAAAGGGGGTTGAGGGGGAATCCCCTCACAAGACCACATGTGTAACACACGAAGTGTGTACACATGTGGGTATCTTGCAAGTACGTGCGTATACAATAATTATATCATAATTATTGACAAAAACAACACCTTTTACCTTCGGTAAAAGGTGTTGTTTTTGCGTCCCTCCCGGATATGCTCGAAGAGCTTATCGGGAGCGTTGCCCAACCCCCGTCGTTCTCCTAATCTGCTCTTTGAGCAGATTAAACTGCCCCTTCGCATCTTCGCCATTGGGTCCGATAATGAAGGTTATGTTAAGAATCGCGACAAGACCCCCTCGTTGGTATCGAACGAGGGGGTCTTGTCGCGATGTCGGTAATA
>OMOF01000038.1 GCA_900290375.1 Candidatus Desulfosporosinus infrequens | reverse complement strand
GACGAGCAGCCCAAGGAAGAAATAATGAATCGGATGCAAGAAATAAAGCAGCTGATCATCGCTGCAGAGCAAGAAATAATCCAGACGGAAAAGCCTGACGTGCTGCTGTGTGGTAATTTAACAGGCTCGTCCTCCGCCCAAGCAGCTAATATTCCGTGTGTTATGGTTTTATTACAACCCCATGGCCTAAAAACAATTGAGCTTTTTACACGACGACTGCCGAAAACAGTCCAAAATTTCGATATGCTCAAAGCTGTGAACCTGCTCATCATGGAAGGTATACCGGAACTGGATGGTGGAGCGAGTGCAGCGAACAAGGGAGAATGGTCTCTGGCTATCAAAGATAAACTGCGTTTTACCGGACCGCTGTTGGTGGAAACGCCGGAAAGTTTACCCTCACGAGAAGAATTAAAAATCCGTCATGCTGGTAACCAAGCTCGACCGTTGATCTATGTTACCATAGGGGGTGGCACTCAGTTAATTGGTGAGGATTTCCTGACCTTGGTTCTGGATGCTTTCCGTAGCTTGCCGGATGTCCAGGGGGTAATTGCTACCGGCTTAGCTATTGAACCAGAGCAGCTGTCCGGTTATAACCCACCGGATAATGTGATCATCCGTGGTTTTGTCCCTGGCCTGGAATTGATTAAAGCCAGTGATGTGACAGTTTTTCACGGCGGCTCCTCCACGTTGATGACCTGTCTTGCTTGTGGGACGCCGGCGGTCGTGGTGCCTTCCATGGCTGAACAGGAAGATAATGGAGCGGTTCTGGAACAAAATGGAGCAGGGATTGTCTTGTCTAAAAACGGTTTAACTCCAGCCGCTTTGGCTGAAGCAGTACAAAAGATTTTAAGTGAGCGTTCGTTCCGGAACAATGCGCAAAGGCTCAAGGATCAGTGCGACAAGTATGGCGGCGCTCAGGCAGCCGCTGTTATGGTTGAACAATTGGTCAAGCGGGAGAACGCTTCATGAAAGCGCTTATTTTGGCAGCAGGTAAAGGTACCCGACTACGTCCCTTGACCAATTATGTACCGAAACCAATGCTTCCCCTGCACGGCAAGCCACTGTTGGAATGGGTTATGCTCCCGATCATCGCCTGTGGGATCAAAGATTTTGTGTTTGCTGTGAGCTATCTAGCTCAGCAGATCATAAACTATTTTGGTGACGGCGAACGATGGGGTGTGAGGATCAATTACAGCCAAGGGTCAGAACCAGTCGGCAAGGCGGGGGAAATCTGGCGGTCCCGTAAGCTGTTGCTGGCCGAAGAGGGTCCTTTTCTCGTTGTGCCGGGCGATACTATTACTCATCTGGATTATCAAGAGTTGCTTGATTTTCACCAAGGGCATGGAGGTCTGGTGACGGTGGCTTTTTCTAGGCGTTATCGCTTGGAAGTAGGAACTGCTGAAATCGATGACAAGAGCAGGGTTATTAAATTTTTGGAAAAAGACAATCTGGACCAGCCTGTCAGCACGGGCGCTTATGTTTTAGATAGTCGCATTTTTCCCTATATAGAAGAGTTTAAGCCTGATCAGCAGGAAGTAGATCTGCCGGGTGATGTTTTTCCCTACTTATTGAAAAAAGGGTTGCCCATCTATGGCTACGAGCGCGATTATGCCTGGTGGGACGTAGGGCGGATTAATGATTACGAAAGTTTAATCCAACTTCCCCCCAGCGAAGCCGCTCAGGTTCTACCTTGGAGGTCAAGGCATGAGTATTTTTAAACCCTGTGATATACGGGGCATTTATGGCAGCGAGTTGACGGAGCAAGACGCTTATGATTTAGGCCGAGCTGCCGGGAAGTTGACCCAGGGGCAAACCGCTCTGGTAGCTGGGGATGTACGTTTAAGCACGTCTGTCCTAAAAAACGCGTTGAAGGAGGGTCTGGTATGTTCAGGTTGCCAAGTTACAGATGTGGGGATTTTAACGACTCCGGCCTTCTCTTATGCCGTTCAACAGACGGGCAGCACTTTGGGTATCATGGTTACAGCTTCTCACAACCCGCCGGAATATAATGGTTTCAAAATCTTAGTCGAAAACAGACCAGTTAATGAGGAAGAATTGGCCTATCTACAGCAAACTATGGCCCAAAGGAATTTCACGGCAGGGGCGGGGGATTGCCGTTCAGACGATACCTGGTTAAAGCGGTACCGCGACAAAATACTCTGCTGCTTTCAACCGGGAAAACTAAAAGTAGTGTTGGACTGTGGTAATGGTGCCTGCTCCCTAATTGCACCGGAGATTTTTCAGGTCCTTGGTTATGAGGTTAAGGAACTTTTTTGTACTCCAGATGGTAACTTTCCCAATCGCTCGCCCAATCCGTCCATAGCTGAGAACCTAACAAGTTTACGCCAACAGATGAGCGAGAACAATGCCACAGTGGGGATTGCCTATGATGGGGATGGCGACAGGGTGGCTTTTGTCGACGAAAACGGGCGGATGATTGAGAATGA
>OMOF01000719.1 GCA_900290375.1 Candidatus Desulfosporosinus infrequens | reverse complement strand
CCGTTCGCTTTAATAGACTCTTCTACCCGTTTTGCGCCTTCACCTAAGACGCCCTTGATTTCTGCAGCTTTATATAAATTTAAAAAGACACCCAGACCGACGCCTATCAGTAAAACAAGCCCAAATATCCATGCTATCACTTTACTAACCATTGGTTTCCCCCCTCATATCAAAACTAAAAGAGCATAACCGATGCCTTTCGAGAACCGGTTATGCCTTTCTTTAACTCATCCATTTTGCTGGAATTAATTAAAACCTGTTATTTTACTAAACTCTGTCGTAAGGGTTGAACTTAAATTTCCGTCAATGAATAGTACGATGGCCGCAAGGATTATTACCACGACAACTGCCGATCCAATCTCCCACAATACATCTTTAAGCATACTTACTGCCTCCTCCTTTCAAACCTTTCTATATCTATATAAAGACTTTACCCACAACCATTGACTGCGGACTACGCCTTGGTGCAATATAAACGAATTGTCACTTCATCAGACTACTAAAGGCCAACGCTCCCACGGGAGTTCCTATTCTGATGACATTTCCTATCATGCCTCCCAGCATGAGCATGGTTAATTGGACTTCCAGATTCTCGAGAGTACTTTCATGGCGGTCTGAGCTGATTCTCATCATGTCCTCGGCCATTTCCGCAAATACCTGGTTACGGTCCGGAATTCCTGAGAGGTGATAGTTTCTTATTCGTTGGAGAACCGACAGAATATCCGTGTCCTCCGTTTGCTCAATCATTCGATCCAAAGCTTCCGTAAAACTCGTTTCCCCGTCACTCCAGCGAATGATCGTCATGACCATTTTTTCGACCGGACCCCAAGCAAATTCTGCCGAAGACCGGAAAGCCTGCTCGATCGTATCCCCGGAAATGACGTTAATTTTAAGGTTATTAATAAACTCCGGTAACCCGTTTTTCATTTGGGTATTTTGGCTATCCAAAACAATGATAATCGCTACCCGGAGCACAATATAACCTGCAATCCCCCCTAAGCCCGCGAGAACCAAAGCAAAGCCCGATGAAGCCTTTAACACAAAATGTAAAATGCCCCCGATGATTAAACCCAGCACTAAACCAATCGACGGAATACCTAAGAGCATCAACACATAGTCTTTAGGCCCCACCCCTACCTTCTCTAGTTTGTCGCTTTCTTCCTTGCCCAATTTTTTCATGAGCCATTCCACCAGTCCATTGAATTGACGGATTAGGAGCTCTTTATAGTTTCGAGGCTGGCCCGGGTGGTACATAGCCGCGATATAAGCGCTGCCATAATCGTAAAAAAATGTGTAGTGAAGAAACATGCTGATCAAAAGACCCAGGATGACAATCGTTATAATGCTCATCGCATCATCAATCCCC
>OMOF01000718.1 GCA_900290375.1 Candidatus Desulfosporosinus infrequens | reverse complement strand
TTTGTTGTTTACGACAATTTACGGTGATAATTCACAGTTTAACCGTCTTTGGTCCTATGTTGAGCACCACTTAGACGCAAACGGTTTAATGAATTGGAAAATCGGAGAAAACGGTGAGGTTATAGGACGAGGCTCGGCGACCGATGCTGATGAGGACATCGCTTATGCCTTGATTTTAGGAGAGGTCCGCTGGCCCGGGCATGGTTATGAACTGGTCGCAAATAAAATGCTTCATGCCATTCTAGCCCATGAATCCGACCGAGATGGTTTCCTTCTGCCAGGGGATAGCTGGAACACCTCAGAATTCCTCAATCCGTCCTATGTTTCACCGACCTATTACAAGCGTTTTGCCGAAGTAAGTGGAGACTTGACTTGGCAACACATTGCTCAAGTTAATGAATCGTGGCTCCTGAAAACCCTTTTTGATAGAACAGGATTAGCTCCGGATTGGGCAGAGCGTTCAGGACATTTTCAAACCGATGTTTTCGGTTACGATGCAATTCGTGTTCCTATCCGATGGTTGGCATTTTATCGTCAATCTTATGATCCGCAGGCAAGAAGAATGTTAGAACAAGAGTTACGCACGCTAAATACCCTAAAACAACAAGGACTCAAGGCTGGCTACACATTAGATGGTCATCCAACAGTTAACTATTTAAACACAGATTATCTAGCATCTTTCGCTGCCATAAGTTTCTGCAAACCTTACTCACGTTTATCACTCGGTTTGCTGTGGCAACTTTGCCACAGCCAAAGTAAAACCTACTATGGCAATGCTATGAAAGTTTGGGTAATGTCACTCGCAAGCAACAATTTACATTAACTCTTCAGAAATTTTACATTTAGTCAACGCAAAAATCGAATTACGAGAGATGGGAATGCACTTGATAAAAAAAAAGCCACCACTTTCAATGTATTTTAAATTTCTCATGCTTATCTGTTATCTTGCTATGTATATTGTTTATCTAACTTGGCGCACGGTGTGGACTCTCCCCCTGACCAGCGGGTGGGTCTCTTTAATAGCAGGATGTACTTTATTATGGGTGGAAGGTTTCGGTTTTCTGGAAATGCTATTGTTTTACCTTACTGTTTTAAAAGTGGACACGCCATCAGTACCATCTTACATAGGACCATACCCTGATATAGATG
>OMOF01000331.1 GCA_900290375.1 Candidatus Desulfosporosinus infrequens | reverse complement strand
ACCTGTTCTAAATGAAGGGTTTTCAAAACCCCTGCTGTCCATTCTATAGGGTACATTTTAATCTATTCGATATAACAATGGCGGAAGTCATTTGGTGGAACGATGTTGGGCTTTTATAGTAATCTCTTCCTGCCGAAGTGAGCGGTCTGTTGGCAAATGATGAGTTATATTTCAAAACAGTTGACAAATCAAATTAATCTACGTATTATAATACTAACTAAATATCTACTCGAAACCGTTGATGTGGAGATAAAAACAGATCGTGCACTTTCAGAGAGTCGGAGTTGCTGTGAACCGACAGAACGCAGATTGTTAAATGGACCACGGAGGGCGCGATCAAAGGCTTTAGCCGAGTATTTCGCGACGTGAAGGCATACGTCAGTTGCCAGGAATATGTTAGTATTCTGATAAGCGTGCGGAGTTTCCGCAAAGCAAGGTGGCACCGCGGGTATTGATTTTGTCAACCCGTCCTTGACTATTAAGTCTTGGACGGGTTTTTTGCGTCCAAAGGAGGATGTTTATGTACAGACCAAGCCTAAATGAAGCCCAGAAAATTGCAGCGGATTATAGGATGATCCCAGTCAGCCGTGAGATTTTTTCTGATGTCAGGACACCGATGGAGGTGTTGAAAATTCTTAAAAACGTCAGTCGACATTGTTTTATGCTGGAAAGTCTGGAGAATGCCGAAAAATGGGGACGCTACACATTTTTGGGCTTTGACCCGAAACTGGAGTTGACTTGTACTAACGGAGTCATCAACATCAATTCTGGTACAGAAATTACTCTCAACACCCTACATCCCCGTGAGTATATCCAAAAGATTTTGGACGAGAACAAAAGTCCTCGGTTCGAATACCTGCCGCCCTTCACTGGCGGTCTGGTCGGCTATTTCTCGTATGATTATATTAAGTACACTGAGCCGTCCTTAAAACTGGATGCTGAGGACCAGGAAGGTTTTAAGGACGTAGACCTGATGCTCTTTGACAAGGTGATCGCCTTTGACCATCTGAAACAGAAAATCATCCTGATTGCCAATGTAAAAACCGAAGAACTGGATTCAGGCTATAACAAGGCCGTTTTGGAAATTGAAAGTATGGTGAAGCTCATTAAATACGGTGCTTTTCAAGAGACGCAACCCGCTAAGATCACCTCTGAATTCCGCCCCTTGTTTCAGAAACAGGAATATTGCGCTATGGTGAACAAGGCGAAGCATTATATTCGTGAAGGGGATATCTTCCAGGTTGTTTTGTCTAACCGTTTTGAAGCGGAGTTTGAAGGTAGCCTCCTTAATGCCTATCGAGTCTTGAGAACGTTAAACCCGTCGCCATACATGTTCTATATCTCCGGCAATGATATTGAAATTGCCGGTGCCTCTCCAGAGACCCTAGTAAAACTGCAAAATGGCAGTCTCTACACATTCCCGCTGGCTGGTACAAAACCAAGAGGGAAGACAGAGGAGGAGGATCTTCAGAACGAAAAGGATTTACTGTCCGACCCTAAAGAATTGGCCGAACACAATATGTTGGTGGATTTGGGCAGAAACGATCTGGGTAGAATCAGCAAATTTGGAACGGTGAAGGTCGAAAAATATTTGTCCATCGAGCGTTTCTCTCATGTTATGCACATCGGATCGACAGTTCAGGGAGAGATACGAGACGATAAAAATGCCTTAGACGCCGTAGATGCTGTGTTGCCGGCAGGAACTCT
>OMOF01000717.1 GCA_900290375.1 Candidatus Desulfosporosinus infrequens | reverse complement strand
TTAGTAGTATTTGGCATACTGCTTGTATCCGGCTTAGTAGTATTTGGCATACTGCTTGTATCCGGCTTAGTAGTATTAGCAATAATACCAGTATTTTGTACTCTCGCGCATCCAGCTAAAATTATTACTATGCCTACAAAAACCAGTATTCTTGCTTTCATATTGGTTTCTCCCGTTCCGAATAACCTTAATTCTTGGGTTATGTGATATATCTATAAATATATCACAT
Organism: Candidatus Desulfosporosinus infrequens; assembly: GCA_900290375.1. Lineage (GTDB taxonomy): Bacteria > Bacillota > Desulfitobacteriia > Desulfitobacteriales > Desulfitobacteriaceae > Desulfosporosinus > Desulfosporosinus infrequens. The sequence continues at coordinate 1,283 of OMOF01000717.1, read as the reverse complement.
AGATTAACCTATGCCAAACAAGTCTACTTCTTCATTGTTAGTAGTCGGTGAATCATTATAATAATATTGTAAAATTTGCAAACTATCATATCCTTCATTTGCTAAAGTGGCAGAACCGTCCTGACTAACATAGCCTGAATGATATCCTTCACTTCCTGCCCTGTAATATGTTGGAAAGATTTCAGCACTATTAGACTCTTGAAGACCATAACTAGACATGTCTGCGACAGCACCATTAGCAGTTGAATTCGTTTGACCGGCAATGAAATTTTGGGAATTGGTGGATTGATCTGTCAGATCTGCATTAAGATTACCGAATTTAGGATAATATACGTAATACCATCCAAACATTTTTACACACATTGCTCCAGCATTTAAATCTTCCTGTGGTGAAGTAGAAACAACCCATTCGTTTGGTAGTACACATTCCTGATAAAAAACGAAATCTACGTTGCACACTCCTGGCGAATTAAGTCCATAATATTCATAATTATTACTATTATAGCAGTAAATTTCGATACTTGTTGGTGGATAATGATCATCTATGACTGCTGAAGTATCTGAAGAAAGTGTATTTTTACTACTAATATCTGTAGGTATCCTTTCTATTACATTTCCTGAGGGGTCGATAAACAAACCCTTATTTCGAGCTTGATCGATTCTTGCGGCAATTTTTTCTGATGCTGATCCAAACCCGATATTTTCAGCAGCAAAATCGTTTACTGAGACATCCGCCATTTCTGCCATTTTCCACTGATTATTTTCTGGGACCATATCAATTAATCGATAATTAACACCGTTATAGTAATATTTACTTTCACTCTTTACTTTATAATCAATTCCAACATAAAATACTTTTACATTACCATATTCCTCTTGAAGATTATTCACATCACTAAATTTCTGTGCAGAAGTTAACGGAATTTCTTTTATTTCGGAAATCTTTGCTGACTTTATATTAAATAAGCCAACTGTTTTTTGCTCATTATCTGTATTTCCTAGGAAAGATGCCAAAAGATTCTTTTGATCTTTAGTCCAGCAATCTTCCAAGCTACTCCAATTATGGCCATTTTCTGCTATCACTTCATTTTGAATAACATTTTCTATTGCAGAAGAACTAACATCTGTCGAAGTAATATTATTTGCATAAGAAGGTAGTACATTTATTAACATCAATAAGGCAGAAATAACACAAACTATATATTTTTTCATTTTAAATTCCTCCTTGTAAGATAGATATAGGGTTGATGGTTTAAAACCAACCCGAACGTTTCTTGATAACT
>OMOF01000340.1 GCA_900290375.1 Candidatus Desulfosporosinus infrequens | reverse complement strand
TGATTGTCTTCCTCCCAGGAACGAATAACGCTTTCACGTAAAGCCTCAACATTCACCTCACTCGAAACTATCGTTTCGTAGATTGTCGCACAACGACCACAACTAAATATGGCTTCAAAATCTTCGACATCCAATGTTGCTGTGGAATTAGCACCGACGTATGTAAACGCATGTTTTATCGGTTGCCAAATACGTTCGTTAATTTTTGCCAATGAACCAACTTTCGGTAATTTTTTGTAGACCTTGTTATTATCCACTAAAAACAAACTGTCAAAAATATTATTAGAACTTAAATCTTGCAATGATATAAGCGCATTCTTAGCTGATCTCAATTCTATAAAAGAATCTTCTGGAAAAGTTATTAACCCAAGAATTAGTTTTGGATTATCCTCCATAGCAACCTTTAAATCTTTAGCCAAAAGATTAACCATACCATTACCAGACCCTCCACCAAGGGAGGTACATAAAATATAAAAAGCATCGGATGATCCTTCACTAAAAATTATGCCAAGACGTTCCCGTACAAGGTCAATATTTTGAGCGAATAACTTTCCTCCTTTAATGGCATCTTTGCCAGCCCCACGCTTTTGATTATCCTGATTAAAACAATGAATTTGATTTGAAAGTGGCACAGACATCTCATCCGCAGTCGTAGTATTAATAGCAGCAAATTGCTCAAAGAGTCCTATATTATTTCCAGCAGCAACAAGGTTTGACCCGCCTTGACCACAACCAATAGCTTTTAAAGGAATACCAAATTCAAACTTTTCTTTTATATTGAGATCCATTTCATTCCTCCACCTTTAAGTTATAATTCTCTGCAATCTCCAACCAAGATAAGTAAGTTCGCACACAACTCAGAAACCGCTAATTTAGCAACCTCCCTTTGTAAAGTGAAATTATATTTATTACTTATTATACCATATATAGTATAATTTAGGTATATAAAATACATGCCTTGAATAAATTATCTACACTAAAGACGAGGGTGCGATAAAAAATCGGATTCCCTCGTAGTTGGGGTATTTTCTTGAATGTGCCTAAAGTCAATTCTATTTTTATAGTCTATAGCTGACAACACTTGAACTGGATGTTATACCATTGGTTGGTGGATCGTTGCAAATTAAGGGAGAAGGAAATCATGATGAATTGTCCTCCTTTCTTTTGCTACCAGTATATGGTGGAGATGGCTCTAGCGTGTCCAGAAGGAAATCTTAATAATTATTTTCCGCATTCTAAAAGATATACATAAGTATTCCAACAGTACAAATGCCAATTATGACCGACACCAGCATGTTCTTTAAAAAATATGCTGACAGAGCTGTAATAAATGAGGCAATTATGTACTTATTACTAAAAGAAATATCAATCTTGCCTTGTTTTATAAAAATAGCAGGAACAATTAGCGAGGTGAATACTGCTGGAGCAATAAAGCCCATGAATTTGGTCAATCTCAAAGGCATTTCCCGTTTGCCAGAAATTATCATTAGCGGGAAACGCGTACAATATGTCGCAAGCCCGGCACCTAGGATTATCACGATCATCTTAATGTTCACAATCAGCAGCCCCCTTAATCACGTCCATTTCGGCATCTTTAACTGCGAGCCTAGATACCAGATATCCGGCCAGGCTTGCCAATATTCCGGCAATAATTATATACCATTTGCCAGAAACCAATTGGCTTCCGAATATGGAAATAACGCCTGAAACTACTACTGTAATAACAGTCGGAAAGTCCTTTACCATAGGTACAATCATACCTATGAATGCAGCCTCAAAAGCGAAATCAAAAATATAGTTCAATTGGCTCGAAATAATATTACCAAAAAAATACCCAATAACCCCCGCCAAACCCCATAATACATAAATGTTCAAACCGCTTCCCAGGAAATAAAAGCTGGTAGGACTGCCATCCTGGTAATGGCGATAGGCTACTGCATAGCTTTCATCTGTCATGAAATAGGAATTGACCATTTTCATCTTGTTCGATTCATGTTTTAAATGGGGTGATATGGACGCTGCCATTAAAAAATGCCTTAGGTTAATGATCAGGACAGTTATTATTACCGACACCGGACTGCTTCCGATAGCTATCATCTGGACGGCAGTCATTTGCGAAGCACCTGCAAAAACAAAGGCAGACATGGCAACAGTCTCAAATATAGAAAGTCCGGCTTTACATGCCATTACTCCATAAACGAGTCCATATATTGAAGCACTTATGCCCAAGGGGATAGTATCTAGGAAGCCTTTAACCAATTCTTCCGTTTTAAACCTGCCCATAGGTCATTTTCATTCCTTCCACTTCCGACGCCGTAGATGTTTTCATAATGTGAACTCCGCCTTTCATGCAAACATTTAGCTTGTGATCTATGTTAGCACATGAAAATACGCCATACAATTATATAATTGTATGGCGTACGATTTTCTCGAGATTAGTGAACGGAAGGCAACAGTTGCTGCAAAATCTTTAAGCCTTGTTCTAATTCTTCAATGGCTTCTGGCGAACAGATGGATAACCGAACTGCATTCTCAGGAATACTGTTTCCTACCGCAAAACGATCGGCTGCATAGACTTGAACTCCATGTTTTATAGCCAATGTTTCAAAA
>OMOF01000715.1 GCA_900290375.1 Candidatus Desulfosporosinus infrequens | reverse complement strand
TTTGTTGCTCGTGAAGTGGCAGGGCAGTTATATAGTGTTCTTGAAGCAAATGGATTCAGTATGTATGAGATCGAGGGAAACCCGGAACAATTCTTAGACTCAATTTTGGCCTCGGAAAATGAAGTGGATAAAAACCTACTTGAGAAAAGTGGCCAAACATCAACATGTTATCCTGAAAAAACCGATGTCGAGGGCATTTATTTCATAAATCTTAAAGATGCGTTAAATTCAGACATCAATCTTACTTCTAAACAAATTCTTCGACCTTTTCTTGCCAATACTGAGTTTAAGGTGCTAGAGGTTATTTGTGACCACATACCTAAATGGTTTGATGACGAATTTGAACAACGAGGCCTACTTTCAACATCAAGTAGGCTTAATGAAAATGAATTTAAAGTGATTATTTCCAACAAGTTATGATGAAATGGAAATCAAGTAACGTTAAAGGAGTGAAATATCATGTCTCAGTATTTAACTCAATATGGAGAATTAAAAGCTATCTCAACGTTCAACACATATCCTGACGGGCAAATTAAGGATTGCGTTTTAAATGAAAAGGTGGATATTCCCACTCCTCTGGGCTTATTAACCCCTCAATACGAACATGCAGAACTCAGACGTAAACATATATATTCTGTTTCATTCTTTCAGAGCGGAAAGATAAGCAGAATTGCACTTAACGAGCAAACTGAAGTAGAGACTCCCTTAGGAAAACTTCCCGCCGAATTAATTACGTTCTACGAGAGTGGGAGCATAAAAAGATTGTTTCCACTTAACGGGCAGATTTCGGGATATTGGGGCGAAGATGACGAATATGATCTCGCTCACGAATTGAACTTTAAGTTCCCTTTTGGGAGTATAAGAACAAAGCTCATAGGGATTTATTTTTATGAGAATGGTACAATTCAGAGTTTAACATTATGGCCCAAGGAAACAATTACAGTAATCACACCCCTTGGAGAACAAAAAGTTAGAATTGGGTTATCCTTATATCCCGGAGGAAATATCAAATCCTTTGAACCAGCTAACCCTATCGACGTTATGACGCCGATAGGGCTCATAAACGCTTTTGATAGCACTGCAAATGGAATTACCGGAGACAAGAACTCATTAAATTTTACGGAAAACGGGACGATAAAATCATTGACTACGTTAAGCTCAAAAACTACTGTGATGAATCCTGACCAAACTGAGAAGCTATATTCTCCTAGCCTTATCCAAGATGTGAATGGGGAAGAAATATTTCTTCAGCCTTTGAAAATTGATTTTTTCCAGGATAGAGTCTGCTTCAATGGACAAGACGAATATAAAATCGGAGAAAACCACTTCAAGATTGAACCTTATTATAAGCCCATACAAAACAAGTGCTCAGATTGCGCTAGCTGCACGCAATGTTCTCTTGACCTGCAGAAAATTATCTAATTACTGATTCCGCTGCAGAAAGTCTAAAAACACTATAAAATATCAAGTCACTGCAATTATATTGGTGTCATCCTTCGCTTTCGCTCAGGATGACACCAATACGTGATATTAATAGTATGACAGGAGGTTTCTTCATCAGAATCATTACTGTCAAAGATAAATTGAACGACTGGAATAGAGATACGGGTGAAGAAAGCTATAGCTTCCTTCACCCGTATCTTTCGAAATATTCCTTAAAATAGTATTGACACGCTAAAATTAAATGCATATAATAACACGAAAAGATACATAGTGGAAAAATATTATATATACGCTTACAACCGACGACAGGTCAAGTTTCTGCGATAACCTTCCCTATTTCAGCAAGGTCATAGCCACCTAGCCCTTGTAATTCGAAATTGAAATCTTCGGAACGGAGTATTTCAAAAATTGCTTCAAAGGCCGGTAGGCTGGTGTCTTCTTTTTTCACAACTATGTCAAATTGCTCTTTTTGCAAAGGTATGAAATCAATTCCCTGTACTTGCAAACATGCCTTTTCATTACCAAGGCCAAGATCTGCGCCTCCACGGGCAACTGTATTGGCAACGGCAAGATACGACTGAGATTCTCTCATATATCCCTGGATAGATCTACCCGGAATCCCCATTATACGCAAGTGCTCATCCAATAATATCCTGGTGCCACTACCTTTTTGGTGGTTGATGATGGTAATATCAGACCGCCGTAAATCATTCCAATCTTTGATGTTTTTGGGATTTCCTTTAGCTACATAGAAACCTTGCATACGACTGGCCAGACGAATAATAACAGTAGGAGTTCCA
>OMOF01000712.1 GCA_900290375.1 Candidatus Desulfosporosinus infrequens | reverse complement strand
CAGATTTCACAGATTAAGAAGGATTAAGTATAGAAAAATGGCGAATATGGGAGTCAATGAAGAAACGATAATTATCAATTATCTCAAAGCTACAGGATTAAATCGGGCTTTTATCAACTTTGGCGAATATCAATTGCGTTACAAACGATTTATATTTTAGAGTTAAAAATGTATTTTTTAAATCTGTGTAATCTGTGGTTAAAATCAGGGTTTATTAATGTAGGTATAATTTTACACGGGAATCAAGGTATTAAGTAAAAGCTTTAACAAGTTTAACTCCTCCGGCGGATAGCTTAATCCCTGCTGGGCTTTTTTGCTTTCTCCCAGTTCTAAAGCTTTTAGACCCAACCCTTGATAAATTCCCACAAGGTTTGCTGGCATATGGTCTAAGTGGCCTTGTACCACTTGTGCATCCCCTCGAGCAATCGGCCCTGTCAAAGCTTGGGGTAGTCCTACCTGTTCCAAGTTATATAGTGTCCCTCTCATCAGTGGTAACAAGGAGGCCAAGGCTTCCTCTTCTGGAATTCCCGCTTCAGTAAAAAGCTCTACAGCCAAAGAAGCTAAGACCACCAGATAGTTCGAGGCGACCACAGCGCCCGCATGATAAAGCGACTTCTGCGCTGCTAAAATAGGATGTGGAATTCCGCCTAAATCTTTGACAATGCTTTCACCCAGTTCCTGGTTGTCTCCTTCGATCCCGAAATGTGTACCCTTAAGGATGGCCAAGGCCTTCTCCACACTCGCAAACGCCTGAAGAGGATGTAACGATAAACAGTGGATAGGCAAACTCGCCTTGACATGTAAAACATCTGAAGCGAGTGAACCAGAACAGTGAATCCACACTTGACCCGGTTTTATCGCAACATTTGTGCTCAAATTCTCTGCGACCGTTTGAATCATACTATCCTGTGTTGTAATAAACAAACTATCCGCTGCCGGAACGAGCTCTTCTAAGGAGAGATGATCAATCATTAAATAGCTACGAAACCGCTCATATGAGAGGCGACTCCGTGTATGGACCCCCACACATTCATGTCCTGCTTCTTCTAGGCGCACAGCTAGAGCTGTACCTACGATTCCAGCTCCAATTATTCCAAACTTCATCTTGCCCCCCCTTCCCTACACAAATATTATTTGATTTGATTTGCTCATGTTCCCCTCAAATACGCTTATAGTCCCTTAATAAAAAATACCCTCACAAACGTGAAGGTACTTCATTTTCCCCTCCGTCTCGGTCATCTCGATCCAAGCGGTTTATTTATTTCTTTGCAGGGGCACAATGCTTCGTGCCCTTCCGTCTTACCATCGTCAATCCACCCAAACAGTACAACTCTTACGATATCGTCTGTTAATTTGGGTGTCATCGTTGTAGGGGAACTAATCAGGTGTTGGGCACGATGCATCGTGCCCCTACGGGGTAAGAGGGTGCACCTTTCCTTCTCCGGATACTTCTGTAATGGATTTTCCTGAGGGAAGCACGAGTTTCGGCGCAATCTCCCGCAACGGGGTAATTACAAAGGCCCGCTCTTCTAGATAAGGATGAGGTAACCTTAACTCTTCAGACTTAACAACTCTATTTTCATAAAGAAGGATGTCAAGGTCAATTGTCCTTGGACCCCAATGTACCTTGCGCTCTCGTCCGAGCCGATGTTCAATTTCCTGACAGACATGAAGCAGATCCAAGGGCTCCAGAGTTGTTTCAACTTCAATAACTTGATTCCAGTACAGGGGTTGGTCCATTACACCCCAAGGCTCGGTTTCATAAATTCGCGACAAGGCGACAACCTCTATCTTAGGGCTCACTAGAGCTGAGATTGCCCCTTCAAGATAATAGGCTCTGTCGCCAAGATTACTACCCAACCCTAAAAACGCCCTCATGCTTTCTCTCCTGCCTCACGCCAAATCTCCACAGAAACATCTCTAAAAATCCCAGGAATGGGAGCTTGCGGTTTATGCACCTCAACTCTTATTGATGTACAGGAAAACTGCGCCAATACGCTTTGTGCTATTTCTTCCGCTAAATGCTCTAACAATTGATGCCTGTTTTCGGTGACACAGGCTTTAATCACTTGATACACCTCTCCATAGTGAGTAGTATCCCCCACTTGGTCTGAAGATCCCGCTTGGCGCAGATCAGAATAAATATCCATATCGATCAGAAATCTCTGTCCTAAAATTTGTTCCTCGGGTAATACCCCATGGTAAGCATAAAATTCCAGGCCACGAAGATGAATGGCGTCATGCCCCGACATAATGAGCTCCTCTCTGTTCCCGCACAATGGCATCGGCCATTTGAACTGCCCTGCGATTTGCTTGGACATCGTGCACACGTATGATATCTACCCCTGCCACAACCCCGAGAACACTGGTCGCCAGTGTCCCCTCTAAGCGCTCTTCCACCACAGTTTGGTTCAACGTCTTACCAATAAAAGATTTGCGGGAAGTTCCAAGGAGTAGCGGGTGTCCAAGCGTTCTGAATTCTGTCAAGCGAGCCATAACTTCAAGATTCTGTTCCGCTGTTTTTCCGAATCCGATTCCCGGATCCAAAATAATTTGATCTCCAGTCAAGCCCTGTGCTTCTGCCCGCTCAATACTTTGCCTTAAAAAAGTTAGCATATCCCCCATGAGATGGTGATAGGTCGTGCCTTCTTGATTATGCATGACGATCACAGGAGCCTGGTATTCTCCGACAACCCTGGCCATATCCGGGTCTTTCTGTAAACCCCAGACATCATTAATCAGGTGAGCGCCCGCTTCAAGTGCTTTGGCCGCAACACTTGCCTTATAGGTATCAATCGAAATTGGGATCGCAACCTGCTCTAAAAGAGTCTTAAGAACCGGTTCTAAGCGTCGCCATTCTTCCTCGGCGCTCACTTCTTCGTGATGAGGTCGAGTTGACTCAGCTCCAATATCTAAAATATCTGCACCCTCTTCAACCATGCGTTTTGCTTGAGCAATTGCGTTTTCAATGGAATAGTACCGGCCCCCATCTGAGAATGAATCCGGCGTTACATTTAAAATTCCCATAACTAGAGTTCGTTCCCCAAGGAGTAGCTCCATACCCCGACATTTTAAGATCCGTGTTTTAGAAGGTTCCAGAGCAGCCAGTAACTGCTTCAGGTCGTGCCCTATTTTCTTAAGTCCGAATGGTTGAGCTAATACCTTACTCGCCAGTTGCCCAAGTTGTCGTACCGTGCCGAGCAGCATAATATCCGTAGCATCTATTTTATTAATAATAACATTTCGGTGTACGGCTGCATCTCCGCCTACCGATAACATCTCTTGTTTTAGGATATGGGCTACCCATAGTGGTACTTGTTCTAATTTTATTCCACGTCCTAAGGCTTTCCCCGCCATGTGTGCAATCCCTCCGGGGTCAGAGCCAATTTGGGTTAGAGCCCTTTTAGCTTCTTCTAGATTATCTAAGGTAACCCAGCGCATGCTATAAGTTTGCATTGTTTTCCCCCTCCCCTTAAAACATAATCTGTTTCATTGTATAGTTAAATTTATAACATTGGGTTTGGGCTGAACAATGTCGACAATCTCTAGCCCAATCGTCCGCGAGGGCCAATGCTTCTCCCAAAGGAGTCAAGTTATCCCCCGGCTGCCGGCGATGTTCACGAATCCCTTGTAAAATGATCTGAATATCCTCCGAACTATATTGACACACTTCCAGCAAGGGGAGAGCTAGCCGAGCGCTCACCTCTGCGTGATCTTCACCCGTTTGATATTCTACCCAACGTCCAATATCATGAAGAAAAGCTGCTGCGTAGACAACCTCTTTAGGTAGTATCGCTTCTCCCGTTTCTAGCATATACGCATAAGCGACACGTGCCACATTTAACCCATGCTCGAAACCATGTTTGCAAAAACGACGTTCCTTTTCTAAACCGCTAATTTTCTCCATGTAGCAATTATAATCTTCATGTTCTAATAGTTGGTTAACGCGTGCCATTAAATTTAAGATATTGTCCCACTCCCAACGTCCTATCACACCTATAATAAATATTTCGTTAAGGTAAGGGTAATACCCTGCACAATATAAAAAATATTTTGACATCTTCAGAGATTAAGAACTCACTGGTTTTGCTTGTTTAAAGGTATATGCCCCTTTGTAGGATGGGATAATCAATGTTTTCCTCACAATACTTACTGTCATACCATATTTTTTTAGGCCTGGAGCTTCAAGTTTGGAATAATAATCCAAGAGGGTGTCTTGATCACCGATAGCATCCAATTCATAAGGGATTCCCTCTGCGCGGTTTATGGGCACCTGGTTCACTAAAATAGTTGAGCTTCCACTGAGCACGATGGCCGTCGTGACAACGATCCGTTGACCGTTTATGCTGATTGCCTCAGCTCCGGCAAACTTCAAGGTGTTGATCATCCTCGCAATATCATCCGTGCCGAGAGGAAAGAGTACGTTTTTGTTGCGATCGTCAATACTAATTTGAATCCCCGGACCAGTCACTTCCTGCGTACCTTCAAGAATTTGCAATTGTTTCAGTCGGTCAAGAAGTTGGGGATCGGTCCCCACTTTTTTCCGCGCCGCGTCCAATTGTTCCAACAAAACGCGGTGTTCCTCTTGCAGTTTAGTATTTTGGTCCTGAGAATTTGACAGCACCAATTTCATTTGACTCATTCGCTCTGCACTGATTTGCTCAGCTGCCGAGACATTTTTTTGTGTCTGAGCCTGAAGAGATATTAGAAAACCAAGGGCGATCGCTACCATGGTGACAGGTAAAGCCAAACTTCTTTTCCAATGGTGCATTATGTTCCCTCCTTTACGGGTTCAGCATAATGATAATCTCGCAACTTACCTGCTGGAATCGTAGCTTCTTTTAAAACCTCAAGTTTACGCGTAATTCCGTATTGCTGTTGGAAATCTCCAAGTTTATCCCAACCATAGAATCTAAGAGCAGACGATAAATTGTTCGTGTCGCCAATGGCTTCAATCACATAAGGAGGCATTTGACGGGTCCCATTGATTTGGATATAAGATCCTCCACAAAACACCTCGGTATTTGTCGTCACTCGCTGGCCATTGACAGCGACTGCTTCTGCGCCACCATTCCAAAGTGCGTTGAAAATCTCGCGAATGTATTGTTCATGAATTAAAAAGCTACTCGGATCCTCTTGCCCAACGGCTGCACGCTTCGAATCATCGAGCGTAATCTGTACACCAGGACCGACAACTGCAATCATGCCGGCATTCATTTGGGCCTCTTGAAGTTGCTGTTCTGCCAAGGTCGATGCGCTTTGACCCTGAGCGTATTTTGTCAGTTCCTGTTGTATCCTTTCATTATCCGTGGAAATCTGTTGATTTTCTTGTTCTGTTTGAATCAGACTAGGTACAGCCGTCTCTTGTCGTGTCACCTGGCTACCAGCAGAACCCTGAGTTTTGAGCAGAACTATGAATAGGAACCCGATCACAATCGAAGCCAACCCTAGTAAAGACCGTTCTCTTTTTTCCAACATCATTTGGAACACCTCCATAGAGTATCTACTTCGGAAAAAGGACACCCCTGCGGGCGTCCTTTTGTTATTCACTCAACCATTCATCGCCAACTTTGCGATAGTCGATCAGTTCTTCAGGTTTAAAATACAGCGCAATCTCACGTTCAGAACTTGTTACCGAGTCCGAGCCGTGGATCACATTGCGGCTAATATCCATCGCGTACGCTCCTCTGATGGACCCTGGATTCGCATTCGCAGGATTGGTTGCCCCCATTAGCTCGCGCGCCAAGGCCACCACATTCTTTCCCTCCCATACCATGGCAACGACTGGAGAAGATGTAATGTAAGTAACTGTCGGTTCAAAGAATCCCTTGCCCTTGTGTTCTGCATAGTGCGCTTCAGCCAAGGTTCGATCCACTTGCAGCAACTTCATTCCTGCGAGCTTGAAGCCCTTTTCCTCAAAACGCGTAATCACTGCCCCAACCAACCCCCGCTGAACTGCATCCGGTTTCAACATAATAAATGTTCTTTCCATCGTACACTTTCCTCTCATCAAAGCCTCAGGGCACATATGCCCTATTCAATTTTATTCAATTCGTCATCCAAGGTTTGACGCAACAACTTTTTCGAGTAGTTATCCTCGCCTTTTTCTAGGTTTATAGAACCTTCTGTATGATCTCCAGCCTCAGTCGGGCTATCAAATTTAGCCATCAACGCGGCGAAACTCGTGACATCCAGGGTTTCTTTATCCATCAATGCTTCAGCGATGGCATGTAATTTATCGATATTTTGCCGAATTAGGTTTTGAGCTTTCTGATAACAGTCATCAATGATACGACGAGCCTCTTTATCAATCGCATAAGCTACAGCATCACTATAACTACGGTCGCGAGAAATGTCTCTACCAAGAAAGACCTGCTCTTCTTTGTGACCAAAAGTGAGTGGACCAAGTTCCTCGGACATTCCCAACTCAGTAATCATTTTGCGGACCAACCCTGTGGCTCGTTCTAGATCGTTGGAAGCACCAGTACTGATTTCCTTCAACACTAGAGCCTCAGACACACGGCCACCAAGTAACATGGTCACTTGGTCGAGAAGTTGGGATTTAGTCATATAATTACGATCTTCCTTAGGAAGAAGCAGTGTATATCCCCCGGCCCTTCCGCGTGGAATAATTGACACCTTGTGTAAGGGATCTGTATGCGTGAGGAGTTCTCCCAATAAAGCATGCCCTGCTTCATGATAAGAAACAAGTTTTCTTTCCAGAGGACTAATCACTCGGCTCTTCTTCTCAGGCCCTGCGATAACCCTTTCAATGGAATCTTCCAACGTCTGATGTCTAATTGTAGTTTCACCCCGACGCGCCGAAAGCAGTGCCGCTTCGTTAATCAGATTTGCCAAATCTGCACCTGTAAAACCAGAGGTTCGTCGAGCAATAACTTCAAGGTCGACCTCCTTAGTTAAAGGCTTGCCTTTAGCATGGACCTTTAGGATCTCTTCACGCCCTCTAACATCTGGAACATCAACAATTACTTGCCTGTCAAAACGACCTGGGCGCAGGAGGGCTGGGTCAAGGACATCCGCCCTGTTTGTAGCGGCAATAATAATAACTCCATCATTGCCGTTGAAGCCATCCATCTCCACAAGAAGTTGGTTAAGAGTTTGTTCGCGTTCATCGTGTCCGCCACCTAGACCTGCGCCCCGTTGCCGTCCAACTGCGTCAATCTCATCAATAAATACAATACAAGGAGCGCTTTTTTTAGCCTGTTCAAACAAATCACGAACCCGGGAAGCTCCGACTCCGACAAACATTTCTACAAAATCAGAACCGCTGATGCTAAAGAAGGGCACCCCGGCTTCTCCAGACACAGCACGAGCAAGTAAAGTTTTACCCGTTCCTGGAGGTCCGAAGAGCAAAACCCCCGTGGGGATCTTCGCTCCTAATTCACTAAACTTTTTAGGAAACTTCAAGAATTCAACCACTTCCTGAAGTTCCTCTTTTACCTCGTCCGCACCGGCGACATCTGCAAAGGTTACCTTTTTGTTATCTTCTCCAACTAGGCGTGCTTTGCTTTTCCCGAACTGCATGACTCGATTTCCGCCCCCCTGGCTCTGTTGCATCATAAAAAAGAACAAAGCCACTATGACCATAATTGGCAACAATGTGGTCAGGAGCCCAAACCACCAAGGAGATTCCGGAGGTACTGTTAGATTCAAAGGAAGACCGTGGGATAACAAATCCGAGGTGAGTTGTGGGTCATTGGCAAGTCCAACTACCTCATGTTTACTGTCGTCCTTCATAGTGACCGTATACTTAATGGTATTGTTTTCGATAACAGCGTCAACATTTTTAACTTGGTCTTGAACAACAGCTCTTTTAAAAGCATTGTAGTCCATTCCTACATCTTTAGTAACTTGAGGGGCCGACCATTTTATCAACACAATTGCCATCAGTATTATCAGTATATAAATCGTAGCATTTTTAAAGACCTTCAAGTATGGTCCTCCTCTCTAGTGGGTGAACCGCCTCATTTAAGAAGCAATTCTATATATTATACCACGCAGTATTTGGTTTTACAATGAATTCAAATAGAACTCGGAGCCTGTGGTCTGAGAACGCAATAGATCCTCTTAGTACTGTGAGCGGCAGGACACAGACCGCTTTGGCGAACACCTGGAATCCAGAGCACCTCTGCACCAACGGCGACCAACGGTAGTTTGTTTCGTACCTTAATGGAAATATTTCCTTCCTGAAAGATTTTTTTTATTGACTTATGCCCCAACCCTTGGAACCACATTTTATCTCCCTGCCTCCGGGTGCGACACACCAACTGGTCCGAAAACTGACTTAAAAGATCGCGGCTAAAAACCGCCATCTTATTTTCGTTTCTATCAAGAGTTGCGTCCGCTAGAGAAAGATTCCCGTCCTCCCACAACCCAATCTCCAACTTCAAATTCGAAATTTCAGACCAGTGCCCCACGTTTAAAACGATTTCTGGAAAAGGTGGATCTCGACTCTCTAGGTCGTGAATATTCAAGACGTCTCCGGTCTCCCCTTTATGGATAGCATTACTGCTAAACCAGATACCCTCATTTGAAATTTCAACCGTCATGCCTGGTAAATCCTGCCTCCAACCAGGCCTTCCCTCAGAGTCCATAATTTTCTCGACATAGCTATACCCTAATCCTCGGGGTTCCCCTGTGATCAACATCGCCGCTCGACGCAACAGACGAGAAAGAATCGCAGCCGGCTCGCTAAAGACATCTCGACTCAAACCCACCGCGCCGACAGAGTTACTAATGTAGTAATGTTTCCACGCTGCCTCCATTTGCAGGGTTAAATATTCTTCGTCCCAGCGCAGAAGTTCTCCCGTACGCCCTAGCGCCTCCTGAAGACGAGGATTGTAATCTCTCTCTAACGCAGGCAACAACTCTAGTCGGATTCGGTTTCGGATGTAAACTGGTTCCTCGTTTGAACGATCAAGTGCATAGGGCAGAGCTTCTCGCGCACAGTAATTTAAAATATCTGCTTTCCTAAACGTCAATAAGGGACGAACGATCGATTCCTTAGCGGGATATATGCCAGCTAATCCCGCCGTCCCACTCCCTCTCAGGAGCCTGTAGAGAATTGTTTCTGCTTGGTCACCGAGATGGTGGGCTGTGGCAAGAAGAGTGCATCCCTCTCGGCGCATATCCTCTTGCCAACGTGCGTATCGCCATTCTCTGGCCGCTTCCTGAAACGATTGCCCCATTGTTTTGGCGTACCCCTTGGCATCAAAACGATGAACGAGGCAGGGGATTTTCCATATCTCTGCCATTTTCTGAACCAAGTGTGCTTCATTATCTGACTCTTTTCGAACCCCGTGATGAACATGCGTTAAAACCAAAGAATTCCCTTTTAACCGTTCCTCTCGTACATATCGCCATAGTATATGACTTAACGCCATCGAGTCTGGTCCTCCAGATACTGCTACCATAACTTTAGTGTTTGGGGGAATCAATTGAGGTAATACGTGTGTGCGTAGTTTTTCGTAGATGTCTTTCGCCCCCTTTCCGAACTAAACGCAAAGGAACTGTTACCAGAGCAACCCCAACTGCGATTGCCCCCGCAGCGAACAACGTCTCCGTCCCTTTAGTCAAAGCCCCGCTAAAATCCCCTTTGATTAAAGCCAACATAGTAGAATAAGCTCCAACCCCTGGCACCAACGGAATAATTCCTGGCACCGCGATAATCAAAACAGGAACACGGAACATACGAGCTCCCCCTTCTGCTAAAAGGCCTATTCCCAAAGACGCAAAAAAGATAGCCGTATTCGTACCTCCAAATGATTTGAAAATCAGCCACCCAACTGTTCCAGCCAAAGCGCCTGGCAATAAGTAACGGACAGGAACATTAAAAACCACAGCAAAAGCAAGCGTTGCGATGAAGGCAACTGTAAGTTCTATAAGCATTCAATCTCCCTCCATCGCGTTCAAAATGGCTCGATACTTTCCTAACATTTACAACCTTAACATTCTCTCCGTTTAAACACAACGGCATACTTAGAAGAAATGTCCAAAACTCTCTCAAAAAAAATATTTTTTACCTTCTCTAGACTATTTTGAAAATTCTTGCAAATATAGAAAAGACCCTGATTGCTCAGGGCCTTACAAATCTTCCATCAACCGCTACAGGGGAAATTCTATGAATTCCCTGTTAAAATCTAGTTCTAGAACAAGCCGCTGACTTTTCCAGTCTTGGTATCAACGTCAACTCTTCTAAAGCCAGGGTCAGAACTTGTACCAGGCATCAAGGTGATTGTTCCAGCCATTGGACAAAGGAACTTAGCTCCACCATAAACTAAGATGTCGCGAATTGGAAGTCTCCAGCCAGTCGGAACGCCTTTTAATGTAGGATCATGGGATAAGCTCAAATGAGTTTTCACCATCATCGTCGAGAAATCTGCATAATGTGCATCAGCTTCAAATCTCTCAGCCTTAGCTAGAGCTTCAGGAGCCCAATCTACGCCGTCCGCACCATAAACTTCTTTAGCGATCAGCTCAACACGTTGACGGAGAGGCATTTCCAACGGATAGAGGCATTTGAAATCAACTTTTTCTTTACAAGCTTCGATGACGGCATCCGCTAATTCCAAAGCACCGTCTCCGCCTTCACCCCAGTGATTGGAGTAAGCACAACGTGCTCCTGCATCTTTAGCAATTTTCTTAACTAAGTCAATTTCTGCTTGGGTATCAGTGAAGAAACCATTGAGGCAAACAACCGGTATAATTCCAGATTTCTTAACCGTCTTAAGGTGATGAAGTAGGTTTGCGCATCCTTTTTCCACGAGTGCAAGATTTTCTTTAGTGTACTCTTCTGGTAATGGACGACCAGGTACCACAGCTGGGCCGCCGCCATGCATTTTTAAGGCCCGGACTGTAGCTACAAGAACGGATACATTTGGAATCAAGCCACTCAAACGAGCTTTAACATTCCAGAACTTCTCAAATCCGATATCAGCAGCAAATCCGCTTTCTGTAACATGATAATCAAACATTTTGAGGCCAAGGCGATCTGCGATGATGGAAGACTGGCCGATAGCAATATTAGCAAACGGGCCCGCATGAATCATAACAGGTTGACCTTCAGCAGTAAAACAGATGGTTGGATTAATTGTATTACGCATCCAAGCGGTCATTGCACCAGCAACTTCTAAGTCTTCAGTAGTAACCGGTTGGCCCGTCTTACTATAAGCAACAATAATTTTACCAATCCTGTCTCTCAAGTCAGGGAGATCTTTAGCAATCGCCAAAATAGCCATTAACTCTGAACCAACGGCAATTCCGAATTTGGATTGCATTTGGAAACCATCTTTTTTGCCGCCAATCCCGATAATAATGTTTCTCAAGCCTTGAGCTGCAAAATCGATGATCCAACCCATTTCTACATTCTTAGGGTCTATGTCTAAGCGCTTCAGGCCACGTTTAGCTAACTCTTCATCAGTGTAGTTAGCCTCATGCTGCATCCTAGCATTAAGGGCAACCATAGCGAGGTTATGAGCGTTCATAATATCATTGATATCCCCGGTTAAACCTAAGGAAAACTCAGTCATCGGGATTAATAGTGCGTTACCACCACCAGCAGCTGTTCCCTTAATATTCATGGTTGGTCCGCCAGATGGTTGTCTTAACGCACCGCCAACGTTCATGCCTCTCTTAGCAAGTCCCTCAATCAAACCTAAAGAAGTCGTAGTTTTTCCTTCGCCTAATGGTGTAGGCGTGATGGCTGTCACTTCAACATAGAAGCCATCCGGCTTATCTTTGAGGCGCTCCATCATTTTCAGGAAGTCCACTTTCGGTGTTCTTCCGTGAGGAATTAACTCATCTTTTTCCAGAGACAGTTTTTTGACCAAATCGTCAACCGTGGGCATGTTCTTTTCGGCCTCTTCGGCAATCTGCCAGTCCTGTAGTTTAGTCGCATCCCAAGCCATCTTAACACTCTCCTCAAATTAACTTACCTCTTTCCCGGAAACCCAGGAATAGAAACCTTTGCTTGGACCTTAAGTAAAAAGACATTTAAGTAAAAAGACATAATTGTTTGATTCGCCATATAATTCTGTTTTCCTGCTTTAATGGAATAATTTATCTGGGATGGAATCATAGCAGAAAACTATTCCAGATGAGAGGATTCGCTCACCTGAATAGGATGCTTCAAAAAAGTAAAATTATACTGTTAAATAGTGGGAATAGGTACAGCGTTTTTGGATTTGACGCTAAAGCAATGCTGCCACTAAGGTAAAGTTCCTCCGCTCCACAAAAAAAGTGTCAAAATCGCCCCGACTCCAGAGGCGATCGAAAGTGCCACTCCAAATGCTTCTACTCCCCGAACTGACGCCGAAATCAGATCTTCAAATAAGGCATCCCTGACGGACGTCGTTATCGCTAGGCCAGGGGCTAGCACCATAATTGATCCAATGACTGCCAAATCGAATTGAACACTTGGCCAAACTTGCTTTATCACCAGATTCGCGAAGGCGGTCGTCGCTCCAGCCAAAGCTACTGAGACAAAGTTCAGTATTTCTTTTGCTTGGAGAAATTCCATCACGAACATGACCAGTAAGCCAGTAAGTCCAGCCACAAAGACAGAACTCAAATGAGCATTTAATAAATAAGTGAAAGCGGCACTACCGATTGCTCCCGCGAAGAGACGAACGCCCGCAGGATATCTCCTAGGCAGACGATCCACCCTCAGCAGCTCAGAATAAGCAGTTTCGACCGTTAAGATCTTTGCAGAGAGTTGTCGTGAAATACGATTTACCTCAAGAACTTTGGCCAGGTTAAAGCCACGGTGATGAATGCGGACAACCCGGGTATGTGTCTGCAATCCCTCGTTTATAGTACAAAATATTCCTTGAGGGATGGCAAAGACATCTACTTTTTGAGCGCCACCAGCCAAGGCCATTCGTCCCATGGTCTCTTCGACCCGAAATGTTTCTCCACCGTTCTCCAAAATCAATTGACCCGCCAAGAGAACAAGATCGGCGACGTCTGCCATAAAATCATCACTCGTTCCAATAGTTTTTTCGAATGACCAATATAATCCCGTCATCATCTAAAGCTCCTCCGCTTAACCGGCGGGCTTCTTCTCCAATAAGATCAGCGATTTCTTGAGATTTATTGATAGTTGTTTTCTCCAGAAAATCTCGAATCCAATCCGTGCCTTCTTTCAAAACATCTTGCACCCCATCCGTCAATAAAATCAACGTTTCCCCACTCTGCATCTCCGCCTCAATAACTGGAGTATCAATTTGGTTTAAGATTCCCGCGGGAAGGCTCGATGAGGCAAATAATTTCACTCCATCAGGCGTGATTAGATAGGAGGAAGAAGCTCCCACTTTGATAAGCTTTAGTGCGGACGATTCTAAATCAAGAATTGCCATATCGATCGTTACAAAACTTTCCTCCGGGGAACGCAGCACCAAGATGGAGTTCAGCGCCTGAATTGCTCCTTCTGGGTCAAATCCTGTCGTCAGGAGTTGTTCAAGAAGGGCCAACGCAGTCGCACTCATCTTAGCCGCATTTTCTCCGACACCCATCCCATCACTTAGAATAAAAGCATGCTGGGTCGTAGAAAATGCTATTGAAGCATAATTGTCCCCACTCATTGCATTCCCGGTTTTTGTAAATGTAGTTACGCCGACATCAAGAAAATGACGACGACGGCGAGCCAAATTTGATGGTTTTACCACCTCCCAATTATGTTGGGTGTGAAGCTCTTTGGCAAGATTTCCGATGACCTGCGAGACATTAAGGAACTGCCGGGATAAGGCTTCCTGATTTAGGACTAGGCGACGACGCCAAGTCTCCTGACTTTTCTCTTGTTCGATGATAAATTGTACACCCAACAACATTTCCTTCAGTCGTCCGCAATGACGTTTCCATTCGACAGGTAGTGTTTGGAGCTTAATATCTGCTTGGCTTTCTACCAAACCAAAAAGTTCAAAGAAAATATGGTATGTTTTGTAAAATTCTCGATTCCAGCAGGCCTCCTTGGTTGGGCAAGAATGACATACACGCTCTACCAGAACATTCATAAGTTCAGGAATTTCTGGGCGCATCTCAAACGGTTCTGCTTCAGCCGCTTGATAACTCAAGGCGATTTGATCAAAAATCTCCGCCAAGGCCTTTACCTTGGAAACCGTTGTTTCCACCTCTGGAATCCCCTTTGGTTTTAAATAGTTCTTATGGGGAGTCGCCCCTGGCCAGAGAAGAAAGAGGAGTAGTCCGACTGTTGAAGAAATGAGTTGGGTATAGATTGCCTCTTGCCGCAAAAAAATTGTCAGCATCAGCATAACCGCAATGAAAGCCGTTCCAATGCCAATTTTACCAAGCTGGCGGAATGCGCCCGTACAAAAACCAGCTAAACCGTAAATTCCGGCGTCCATCAGACTCTGGGGATTTACAGTTAGTTGAGGCATGAAACCCAGGATTGCTCCAACGCCCGCCGAAGTCCCCGCTCCGTAACGTTCTGAAACAAATAAAGTAAAGAAACTCAGCAAGACTACGGAGAAATTAACTCCCATGACCTGAACACCCTGTAGGCCGCTAAGCACGCCGATGAGAATAAACAGCCAGGCAATTCCTTGTTCACGCTGAAATTCGCCTCTCCAGATCGCCTCTTGATGACACAAGGCAAACCAAAAAACAATCGCAAATCCTCCCGCCAGTACACTATCAAAGCCGACTGTAAGGAAAACATAAGGGTCTGGCTTTGATAGACTGATGGCGAGAGCAGATATGAGGGCTACCATTAAACCTGTCAGGGTAACCAAATAAATCCCTTCGTGCTTTTTTTTGCGCCTGGAAGGCAAAATAGCCGTTAAAGCTGCTAACATTATCATCACTTGTAAAGCGAACGATACGTCTTGCAGTGAAACCACACCGATTAGAATGCCAAGTAAACCAAAGGCACATCCACTCTCTCCTCTCAGAAGCAAAGCTGCCCCATATGCGATTCCGAAGGGATGAAGGCCTAAAATACTGCCTCGCGCCAATAAACCGCCTAATACGAGTGGAAAGAATGTACTTTCGATTGAAATTCGGCTACGCAGAGCACGATCTAATTTTAATGTTGCCCATTCTGCCATAATATCACCTCTTACCTATTTATGGTAACATTATAGCCCACAAAGATAGCAAAGCTTGTCTAGTAAAGTCAATAAAGCACAACAACTTTCGACGTTGTTCATAATAAATCTCTTCATAGTCCCGCCTTAACCCTGCAACGCTCTTAAAAGCACCGACATTCTCATGAAAATGACATAAGAAAAACCGCCTTTCGGCGGTTAACTTCTAGTATCTACTTGAACCTCTGCCGCCACGTTTAGAGTCTGTAGCTCGACGGAATTCTGTCTGACGCTCATCACTGTCTTTTATAAACTTCGCCAATTTATCTTCAAAGGACACGGTTGGCGGAAGACGGCGTTCACGACTCACATTACGAATAGTGGGATTTGCTTGTTTAATTGAAAGTCCGATTTTCCCTTTTTCATCAACGTGAATGACTTTCACTTTAACATGATCCTGTTCCTTTAAATAATCTCGAACGTCCTTGACATAGGCATCAGCGACTTCCGAGATATGTACGAGTCCGGTTACTCTATCCGGCAATTCAATAAATGCTCCGAAGTTCGTGATCCCTGTCACGACCCCTTCAACAATACTGCCAACGTCAATGGCCATACGAGTTAAACTCCTCCTTGTGATGATCTATCTACACCTACTCTATATTATATGCAGCACATTTCCTGCCTGTCAAGGTTAAGAAGGCTAAAGTGGGGTACTAATTCTTGGGAGAGATGAGAATTTCGCCATGTTTTACGAGTCCTAACTGCTCCCGGGCCAACTTTTCTATGTAACTTGGGGTATTTAACTGAGTAATCTCATTGTGAAGAAGTCCTTGTTGTTGAAGTAAGCTTACCTTTTCTTGATTTAATTGAGCTAATTGCCCTTCAACCTGAGAATGAAGTTTCCATATTTGCCATCCAGAACTACCAATCACAGCAAGCGTAAAACAAAGAACAAAGGCAGAACCGCGACGATGGCGAACCCTTTTTCCACTTTTAGTTTTAACTTTCTGTTGAGCTCTCTTCATCCAATTCTTCTCCTCCTAAACCAAGTTCCCCGCCTGGAATGATACAGACAATTTCATAACCTTTACTTCTGGCACGAGTTAATAGGGTTGCCACTGAACTTTGACTGACATGGAGCTGTTTGGCAATGTTTTCAAGAGATCTTCCACTTTCTTTAAGAATCACTGCCTGGCGTTCCCTAAAGCTTAGTTTTTCCAAGCCTCTAATTTCAAGTTGCACAGTGGCACACCCTTGCTAAAAAGTTATACACAAAGTGTGGATAGTTTGTGGACAGATAACTTACAAACCATGGACATATCGAGAGGATAACTCCATTATAGTCACTCCCCATGGAGGAATCAATCCCTCTGGAAATTTTTACCCATTTATTTTTGGTGGCAAGAGGCGATTCCACCATTCCTTCACACTTTTTTTGATTCGAGAGATCGGCTCAACAAGAATAAGTTCACCGAT
The DNA here is from genome assembly GCA_900290375.1 of Candidatus Desulfosporosinus infrequens. Taxonomy (GTDB): domain Bacteria; phylum Bacillota; class Desulfitobacteriia; order Desulfitobacteriales; family Desulfitobacteriaceae; genus Desulfosporosinus; species Desulfosporosinus infrequens. Next base: position 26,576 of record OMOF01000712.1, on the reverse strand, counting down.
TCGATAAATAAGCATACTGAACCAGAGCAATATTGCATAGGGTGGTCGCATAATTAGAACAAGTCCTCCAATGGGAATTTTCACCCACATGCAGAGGAGGTCTGCCAGGTACTTCATTACCCGATAAAATCCAAAAAAGCAACGTACGGAAAAACTACTTATTAATCTTAGATATAGGACTAACCCTAGCAAACTGCCCCAAATAATATAAAAGCGAAAGGCTAGCGCGTTTGCCCTTTCAAAAAAGCGGAAAAGAATTAACAAGGCCACTAAAGAAAAGAGTACATCTCCAACAAAGGTCAAAGCCCGTCCCAAACCTTGCCAATGCCGAAATGTGCGATAGAAATCAAAGACCAATCCCACTGCCATCCCTGCTAAGATTACCCAAAAAAACGTCACGAATTCTGAGATTGTTCTTCCTCCTTTCTGCTCTGTATGGAGGTTCTTTAACGGAAAATCCTGTTCAAAAATCCCTGACGAGGACCGCTGCTCGTATTTCGATGATAGATTAAAGCATCGACATGACCTTGAAGATCAACTAAACCCTCCTCAAGATTAAGCGATTTGATGCCTAACAAATCCCCTTTAATACTCAATATCCCAAGTTCAGTTTCAAGCACAATTTCCTTGGGGTCAAAGGACTGAACCTTTTGTACTCCGGTCAACGCAATTTGTTCCCGATTTTCCATGACAAGGCGATGTCCTTTATTAATTTTGTCCACTATGCCCCATCCCCCTAACGCTTCTTCTTCTTAACCCTATTCGCCTTGCTCGTCCTTTAGAAGTCAGTGGGGAGGAAGTGAGGAGGAAGTGTCTTAGCACGTTCGCACACGTTCCATTGCTATCGCTTGTCGCTAAGGCTAAAACGCAAAACCTCTGGGCTTTCTGAATGTGCGCCGCTCCTTGCCATCCTTGGCACCGCGGCATCAGTCCATCCATGGACAAGTCCCGTTGCGTTTCTTCACGCCTTATCGCCTGCGCTCATTGACGCAATTCCACTAAGTGCTTCACTAAGCTAAGAAACTTCCTCTGGCTTTTGGGTCGACGGGGGGAAACGAAGGTAGAGAACGTCGCAGATTAATCTTGGAAGTTGAAGCTGAGCTGTTTGCGTTTGGACGCAAAGGCGCTGACGACGGGACGCAACTGGGGACGGTTCTTGTTGCATTATGACTTGCATTAACGTTGTTCGCTCTCCCCGTGCTCTCCTAACGAAGGAACTTTCCTTTGGACAGAATCTGGGGGCCTTGAGGCGCTGGTTGCGTCTTGGACGCTAATTTGCTTTGGGCCTCTTTAGAACGTTGGGACGATTGGTGATCAGAAGGACGGTCCCCAGGGTGATAGGGTGGCTTGTTGAAACGAAAAGGTTAGGTCGATTTAGCTAAAAAATTTATAGAAAAAAGACAGAGTCCTTAATCATCAGACTCTGTCTTTCGTTCATCCCGAATCAATTCATAGAGTGTTTGTGCTTCGTTGGCCTTTACGCTGTTCGGAGTTGCTAATACTTGGACTTCAATGACGTGATTGCCAAACTCTAGGACGACTCGATCCCCTATTTTGATTTCAGCTGAGGGTTTAACAATCCGTCCGTTGATTTTGATCTTCTCTCCAACACAAACATCTTTAGCAACCGTACGGCGCTTAATAAGTCGAGAAACCTTTAAGTATTTATCAATCCGCATGGACACCCTCCCTTTTGGTACTAAAAATCAGGTTCCAGAAAGAACCTGGAACCTGATTTTATGTCCGAAGACTCATTTTTGGACCGCGTCCTTAAGAGCCTTCCCTGCCTTGAAGCCAGGTACCTTGGCTGCTGGAATCAAGATAGCTTCCTTCGTTTGGGGATTTCTCCCAGTCCGTTCCGCACGATCTTTTACTTCGAACGTCCCAAAACCGACCAGTTGTACCTTCTCACTTTGTGCTAAGGATTCCTCGATTACCTTGAAAACAGCATTGACTGCCTTTTCTGCATCCTTCTTGGACATGTCAGCCTTTTCTGCAACAGCGCTAACTAATTCCGCCTTATTCAAAAATAGTCCCTCCTAAAATAACTGATCTTATTACGACATTTATATTTCGCGATAAATAACCAATCTCCTGCTTTTTTAGGTTATATCACATTAATTTAGTGCTTTTTACTTGTGATTTTGCCTTTTCCCAAAAAATATCCATTTCGCCGAGAGAAAGTTGCTGGAAGTCTAGACCGCCTATTTGACTTAACTCAACCATTTTAAGAAAACGGTTTTGAAACTTATGTATAGCTTCCCTAAGGACTTCTTCCGCATCCAGCTTTAAAAATCGAGATAAATTTACAACAGAAAATATCAAATCGCCTAATTCCTCACGAATTCCTATTCCATCAGCTAAAGCACTTTTAAGCTCTTGTAATTCTTCTTGAACCTTCCCCCAAGGACCGTCGAGTTCTGACCAATCAAACCCTACCTTGGCCACTCTACGTTGCGTTGCAGAAGCCCACATAAGGGCAGGTAGCCCCAAGGGATCATTGAAAAATGCCGCCTCATCATATCCACTAGTCTTTTCTTCCTTCTTGATCCTATCCCAGGTCTGGATCACATCCTCAGCAGTTTCGGCCTTCTCCTTCCCGAAAACATGTGGATGCCTGCGAATCAGCTTTTGGATAATACCCTGAAGTACGTCTTGGAGTTCAAAATCACTTGCCTCTGAAGCAAGTTGAGTATGAAAAACAACTTGCAATAATAAGTCTCCCAACTCTTCACACAAATTATACATATCTCTTTTCTCGATTGCGTCGAGCACTTCATAACTTTCCTCAATCAGACACGGTTTTAACGTGTCATGTGTTTGTTCGCGATCCCAGGCACACCCTCCCTCGGAACGCAAGGTTGCCATCACTTTGGCCAGCTTAGAAAAGGAGATGACATCTGAGTTCGGTGGCAATACAATCGTCGTCAAATGATCGAATGTCCCATGATCCATTTCGTAGAGTGGGCGCTTGTCCACTCGTTCGAGGGGGGTACCGAGAGCCTGGGTAACATACACCCAGGCATCATCTGGATAAGAAGTCATGAGATCCAATTTGACCTCTGAGGCAATTAACTTATTATACACTTGGGGGATAATCAGCCACTCCTGCCCCGTCAGTCCTACGTCTTTAAGGGCATCATAGTTACGTATTAATACCCCATCAATCGGATCAAACTTCAAGACTCTGAAAATCTCCTCTACAAAGCTCATGGCCGGATGGATTACGACCTCATATTCCTGCGCAAGCTTCTCTTCAATAAGTTGAACGGTCTTTTCCGCAACCATGGGATGTCCAGGGATCGCATAGATGACCTCGGAGCTCTTGAGCAATTCCGAACGCAACCGCTCCGTAATTTTTTCATATACCGCCTCGAAGGAAGATTCCGCGGCATAGATATCATCAAACGAATCAACGAGTACACCCTCGTCCATCAGTTCTTGAACACAAGGATGCTGCATTGTTCGTACAAAAATTTTCTTCGCCCCACATATACGACGGTAGTTTCCCAAGGTTAACTGTTCAAGCCCGGAAGGACCTAAGCCGATAACATGAAGACACGAGGACATTCCAAACACCTCCTTAAAGATAGTTTAGCATAAATTTAACTGGCTTGCACCAAACCAGGGCCGCTAGCTAGGGTGGCTCGAACAAAGACGCTTGAGATTAAGACACTACCATGATTGCTGTGCATCGTGAAAGCAAGGCACCGTGAGGGCTAGTGCAGACTTGATATAAAAAAATAAAGCGGCACTAACCGCTTTATAACGTCTGAATTTTGTTATTGTTCCATCTGCTTTGCTAAAAAAGCTGCAGCAGTTTCAACTAATTTTATCTCCAACTCACCCATCTTCATATTAAGCTCTTTGGACATGAGCATCACTGCGCCTATCGGATCCCCTTGCGAAATAATCGGGGCAATGACTTCGCTGGTACACTTACATTTATCCTCTTCCTCATTTTCCGGACAGCCTTTACACGAGGCATGTTCCCCCGCCATCCCGATATGGATAGTTCGCCTTTCCTCCATGGCTTGTTCTACGGCAGGTCCTACCGCTTTATTTAGATACTCTTTCTTTGATGCTCCAGATACTGCAATAATCGTATCTCGATCTGTAATACAAGTAATATGCCCAGTTGCTTCAAAGAGCGAATCAGCATATTCTTTGGCGAATTCACCTAATTCGCGAATAGGCGAATATTTTTTTAGTATGACTTCTCCTTCCCGGTCTACAAAAATCTCTAACGGATCTCCTTCCCTAATACGAAGAGTCCGACGAATTTCTTTTGGAATAACGACACGACCGAGGTCATCAATTCTTCTTACAATACCTGTAGCTTTCATATACGCAAATTCCTCCTTTTGTCGTTCCTGAAACTCATTTCTTCCTTGTGTTTCTGTCAGCTTAAATTCAATGATAGTATATATCTAGGGATTGCCAATTATTCATTTTTTTCCAATGCAAAACAAAAGAAGGCAATTTCCATTGCCTTCTAAGTCTTTATCCGTGTCGTACAAACCTAAAGCTGGGCACGATGCATCGCGCCCCTACGAAGCAGGTTGATATCCTTTTGCATACTCAATTTTTGTCTTTTTACGCAAGTCATCAAAATACGCCTGGAACTTCGCGTCTTTCGCCTGATTCAACGCATCTTGTGCCACTTGGGCTTTAACCTTTGTATAGTCTGCTGCTGCTGGAGCAGCGTGTGCTTCAACAAAAATCACATGATATCCAAATTGAGTTTTTACAGGAGTTGGTGAGTATGTACCCACTTTCTGAGCAAACGCCGCAGTTTCAAATTCAGGCACCATTTTTCCTTTTGTAAAGGTTCCGAGATCTCCACCTGACTCTTTGGCTCCAGGTTCGATCGACTTATCTTTAGCAAGCTGCTCAAACAGAGGCAGGATTGCTGCATTACTCTTAGTCGCCGCATCTAGCTGCGCAATAATTGCTTTCGCTTCATCTTCTGTTTTCAGCAAAATGTGACGGGCCGTTACGCTTTCAGGCTGGCTATAGTTGGCAATATTTTTATCAAAAAATGCTTTAACATCACTATCGCTTGGCGCTTTAACATCAGCAGTGATTTTCGAGTACAGCGCTAAAAAATTCTTTAATTCCGGTTCCGTCATGCCCTGTTGGTTTAAAGTATCTTGAAATTTTGTTGCATCTCCAATGTTCTTCTTTATAACGTCTTCCTGCGCCAGCACTTTGGCATCCTCTGGATTAAGCTTTTGATTCTTGACCTCTTGGGCGATAATTTTCCCTTCGATCATGCGATCTAATAACTGACTTTTAATTTGGGTTAACGCCTGTTTGCCTTGATCTGTATCGAATTTCATACCTTGTTTTTCATAAGTTTTTTGCGCATCAGCCACGCGGGCATCATAATCCTTAACCAAGATCGAATCTCCGTTGACTTTTACCGCCCATTTACCGCCAACCAACGAGGAACACCCCGTGGTCACTAGCATCAACGCAAGGACTCCCAAAATAATCCCCGCCCGAGACTTTCTCATTTAGACACACCCTTTCATTTTGACATGAGAACAGTATATCAAGGAGTTGTCCTCGAAGCAACGTCACAGAATGTCGAAAGCACCCGGCGCACCGCCTCAATGACCTCTTCTTGCTCAATTGTTCGGACACGTATTTTGCATTCTAGATTCCCATTGGGCATCGTCTTAAATGATAAAGGATAAGCGGAAGCCGAGGCCACAATCATTAGATCCTCACCTGACAAGCCCACATCAGCCGCAAAACGAACACTAACACTTTGCTTGGCCTGTTGAATTTGTTCAACTTTTAAAGAGCTTGCTAAGAATCTGATCCGGATAATTGCAATTAGATGCTCAACTTCACGCGTTGGGGTTCCGAAACGATCCACCAATTCATCAACCATCTCGCAAAGTTGTTCCTCATCGCGAACCATTGCCAAACGTTGGTACAACGACGCCTTGGTTTGGCGGTCTACAACGTAGGGGTCCGGCAAGAAGGCATCCACCTGGAGTTCAATGCTCGGTTCGATAACTTCTTCAACCTTTTCCCCACGCAGTTCCTGAACCGCTTCTTTGAGCATCTGACTGTACAATTCAAAACCCACCGCTGCTAAATGCCCATGCTGTTGGGCACCGATTAAGTTCCCCGCACCACGAATTTCCAAGTCACGCATGGCTATTTTAAATCCTGCCCCAAATTCCGTAAACTCACGGATTGCTGACAGACGTTTTTCTGCAATTTCTGTAAGTACCTTTTGCGGTTTATACAAGAGGTACGCAAACGCTTTGCGACTGGACCGTCCGACACGTCCTCGCAATTGATAGAGTTGAGATAACCCAAAACGATCAGCCTCATCAATAATTAACGTGTTTACATTCGGCATATCAAGCCCAGTTTCAATGATAGTTGTGGAAACTAAAACATCCATTTCCTGTTCCAAAAAAGCAAGCATGACCCGTTCCAACGCTGTTTCGCGCATTTGACCGTGGGCAACACCGAACCTGGCTTCGGGAACTAATTGGCTCAATAAATTAATAACCTTGTCCATATCCTCCACTCGATTGTGCACATAAAACACTTGCCCTCCGCGTTGAATCTCACGCCGTATAGCGTCTCGCACGACGTCTGGCCGAAATTCAGTGACATAGGTTTGCACCGGATACCGACCTTCAGGCGGAGTCTCAATCACACTCATATCCCTAACTCCCACCAGAGACATGTGGAGAGTCCTTGGAATAGGAGTTGCCGACAACGTTAGCACATCAACATTACCCTTTAAGGTTTTAAGTTTCTCCTTGTGGGTAACCCCGAAACGTTGCTCTTCATCTATGACCAGTAAGCCTAAATCCTTAAATTTGACTGCTTCAGAGAGAATACGGTGTGTACCCACAATGACATCAATTCGTCCTTCCTTGAGGGCCTTGAGTATTTCCTTTTGCTCCTTCGGGGACCGAAAACGACTTAGCATTTCGATGGCAATCGGATACCCCATAAATCGCTCTTTAAAGGTATTAAAATGTTGTTGGGCCAAAATCGTTGTGGGGACCAGAACCGCCACTTGCTTGCTATCCGTCACCGCTTTAAACGCTGCGCGGAGAGCAACTTCTGTTTTTCCGTACCCCACATCCCCACAAAGTAAGCGATCCATCGGCCGTGGGCGCATCATGTCAACTTTTACCTCTGCAATGCTCTGAAGTTGGTCCGGGGTCTCTACATAAGGGAACTTCTCCTCAAACTCATTTTGCCACACATTATCTTGGGAAAAGGCGAACCCTTGGATCGCCTCTCGCTGGGCATAAAGTTTCACTAAATCAATCGCCATTTCTTTGACAGCGCTACGTGTTTTACTCTTTACCTTGTACCACTCAGTCCCCCCAAGTTTGTAGAGTTTGGGCAGAGTTTCTCCAGCACTCCCCAAATACTTTTGTAAAAGATGCAGTTGATCCAGAGGAACATAGAGTCGGTCTTCTCCAGCATAGCGGATCCCAAAATAATCTTTTTCTATCCCACCGACCTCTAACCGATCAATGCCAGTAAATTGTCCGATCCCGTGGTGAACATGCACCACAAAGTCTCCCGGTTTAAGATCTGAAATGAATATGCTTTTTTGAGCAGGCAGTTTGGGCTTCTTACTCCCTACCACCTTGCTCTCCCTTTTATAGATTTCTGTTTCAGTCAGAACGACAAGTTTTCCAAGCGGTAACTCAAAGCCATGGTCAACGGAATATGGATAGACATAAACATGTCCTTCTTCAACCGGATCTTTAAGTTCTTTGCGAGCCGCCGCCACCCCACGGTCCTTTAAGCCTTGAATCAAACGCAAGGCATGATCCTCATCGCCGACAAACAGCGCCACCAAATCTCCTGCGTCCTTACGGTGCTCTATCTCATCGACTAACTTATTTGTTTTCCCCATAAAACCCGTTAAAGGATGGGCGTTCAGGTTGAAAATCCGCTTGGGTGAGAGCCCTGGAGCCTGCCTTAAAAGCGTCGAAAGACCGATCAAGGGATGCTGCTCCCCGTGGGCTAAGATAGAATTATAGTCAATAAACTGAGTTTCTGGATGAACAAACCCCTCACCATGTTCCAGTTGGTGTGTGAATTCTAGTGAACGTTCATTGGTTTGAAACTCTAATTGCTCTTTTAAACGTAGAGGCTCATCTAAAATAACAAAATGCTCCTCCGCGAGATATGAGAAAAATGGAACGAGCGGCGTTTGAACTAAACTTAAAAAAGGATAAACATTTTCGTCCAAGATTCCCTGTTCAAGTCGTTCTGCTAGGAAATTAACTTTAGTTTGCAAACGTTCAGCTGCTTCAAGCTTCCCTGCACGCTGAAGACGAACAATCGTTTTGCGGGCTTCAGCCCGCATTGTGAAGCGAAGTTGTCCAAGCTCTTCCCTAGTTACAACATATTCCATCGCCGGAGAAATAAGCACCTTGTCCTGAGTGTCTACGGATTTCTGCGTCCCAAGGTCAACCGTCCGGATAGAATCGATTTCATCGTCGAAAAACTCGATACGTACTGCCTCTCCATCTAACGGTACAATATCCAGAATCCCGCCTCTTAAGGCGAACTGCCCTTTCCCTTCAACCGTCTCGACCCGTTCATAACCCCCAGTGGTTAAGGCAGAAAGAACTTCGGACAAGCCATATCTTTTCCCCACTTCGAAGGTCAAAGTATACTCTCTCCAACGTTCAACAGGAAAGACACGCCGTTCCACAGCGAGGACAGAAGCCACAACCGTACATTCCTTGTCCAGGGCCAGTCGATTCAAAACACGAATTCGTTCCGAGGTTGTTTCTCTACTTCTACCCAATACTTCAAACGGTAGCCATTCGGTCGTAGGTAAATGCAGGATAGTTTCTTGAGAGCACCATGTCTGTAAATCGTTGGCCCACTTTTGAGCTTGCTCTTCTGAATAGGTAAGAATCAATCCATGTTTAGAATTTTTCAGAAGCTGGGCGACACAGGCTGCTTTTTGGCTTCCTGTTAAATCATAGATCATTTGGGGCCATTCTCTATTGCTTAATGACTTCTCAATCTCCTTAATATCAAACCCGCGTCGAAGATAGTCATGAATTGTATTCAAACCGCTCATCCTTTCAGGCAGCAAAAAAAGATGAACGTCCATCAAAGGACCCCCATTTCGATATTCGCTATTCGATCTTCGCCATTCGATCTCAGATATGTTACCTGAGCTCCGAACCACACTTCTCGAACTACAAATTACGATTTTGCCTACCGCTAAAACTAACTCCAATCGTGTTCATCTGGCAAGGGCACGTTGCATCGTGCCCAAACAACGAAACTCTAAGACCAAAGATATTACGTATCACCAGAGAATGATAAGAGGATATGGATCTTTCAAAACCCACAGTTAAAACATAGTCTCCAACTTCCGGCATCTGACCTCCAACATCTGTTAATGATAAACATTTCTCGGCTCCATCTCCATTTCGTGCAGACAACCCGAACAAAGCGCATACGCGACATTACCAACAATATCCATTATAGGGTCCATATTATGGCTGGTCAAGTTATCTAATTCAATCTCCCCAATAATTCGATCACAAGTCTGACATACTTTTAATATCTTCATTCTGAGACCACCTCCTGTTAGTAGAATTACCGCGAGCACAGGAGGTTATACTCAGTTAACGATGGTATAAATTCATGACACGACTGGTTTCTCCTTTTATCCAGAGGTTGGTTGCCTTTTCCGCACGTTCTAACACTTCATCCAACTGCATAAGTTCATCTTTAGCAAAGGGGGAAAGCACATGATCGATGGTCATGGTTCGTGGTTCGTGGTTGGAGTTTCGAGCAGGCGGACGGCCCACGCCCAATTTAAGCCTCCAGAATTTCTCTGTTCCCAATTCAGCTAAAATAGATTTAATCCCATTGTGCCCACCTGCACTTCCCTGATCACGCAAACGGATTTTGCCCAACGGCAAATCCATGTCATCCTGAACTATTAGTAAGTCTTCCCCTAGAACCTTATAAAAATTTGTAAGTTCACGAACCGAACGACCACTTAAATTCATAAATGTTTGAGGCTTTAAAATGAGAAAACGTTCCCCCTCCACCTTACCTTCTGTCCATAATCCCTGAAATTTTGCGCGGTATTGGAGGTTATAGGCCTCTGCCAGCCTGTCAACCAGCAAAAATCCAATATTATGGCGCGTCTCTGCATATTGAGGTCCTGGGTTTCCAAGACCGACAATAACCTTCATTCTAATCTCCTCCATAGCATATTCAGCCAATACTTCGAATACATACTTTAAGAATAAGAAACAAACCATCCAGTGAACATGTTCAGCCCAAGCTGAATATGGAACACCCGACGGTCATGGATGACCTAGTGTCTCTGTAGCCCGAAGACACTGTCTTCGCACGTATTAACCTACTTGCAGGATGGCGAGAAGAGACCACTTCAAGAAGCAGGAGTCTTGAACGTAGATAAAGGGGGTGAACCTGTGAAGCCTAGTCGAAAGTATTTATCTTTACCCATTATTTCTCTTAAAGAAGGACAGCAAATCGGATATGTCAAAAGTCTAATTCTTGATGCTGGAACGAAGTCCCTCGCTGCAATCGTAGTGGACCCTAAAGGTCTTTTTAAAGATCAGCGTATTATCCCCTATTCCAAAGTCGTTAGCGTCGGCGATGACGCGATCACCATTGACAAAGAGGCCCACGTAGAAAAGACCTCAAATCTCCCAGAGTTATTAGATTTAGTCAAAGAAAAACTGACCATCATTGGCACAAAGATGGTCACGGAAACAGGGAAAACGCTTGGAACTGCCGACGAATATTATGTTGATCCAAAAACGGGGAAAATAACCCAGATTGAGATTTCAGGCGGTAAACTAGAAGGATTCTTAACTGGCAAGGCGTGGATTTCTGCAGAACATATTATGACTATTGGACACGATGTGATCGTAGCCCAAAAAGGGAGCGAAAACACCCTAACCGTTGCAGACAAAGGACTTAGTGAAACCTTCAAAAATCTGATTCACTCGACGTCACACCTAGCCTCAGAAACAACTCACACCATCAGCAGTTACTTTAAAAAAGATAAAACTAAAACAGCTTCTCAAGCCGCTCTGGATAAGGCGCCTATCATCATTCCAGAAATTGAAACAATCCCACCTGCTGACGAAACTGTTGCGGAAATACCCATAACCAAAGAACCCCTGGGCTGATACCCCAGGGGTCTTTTCTAACTAAATAGTTTACTGACCGAGAGATCTTCGTGAATACGAACAATGGCTTCACCCAAGAGCGGGGCAACAGACAACACCTTAATCCGGGGAAGCATTTTCTCCTTGTCTATAGGAATCGTATTCGTCACAACGAGTTCACGAATAACCGAATTCTCCAAACGTTCAAGGGCTGATCCAGATAAAACGGCATGGGTACAGCACGCATACACTTCCTTCGCACCCCGTTCGATAAGGGCCTGTGCCCCCTGCGTAATTGTACCGGCAGTATCGATAATGTCATCAATCATAATCACGGTCTTCCCCTTCAGTTCGCCGATGACATTCATAATTTCAGAAACATTAGGTTCGGGTCTACGTTTATCTATAATAGCTATGGAGGCGCCAATCCGTTCCGCAAGATTTCGGGCCCTTGTCACCCCACCTAAATCCGGAGATACGACACAGAGATTTTCTAGCCCCTTTTCTCGAAAGTACTCTGCCAGAATCGGAACTCCAGGCAAATGATCCAACGGAATATCGAAGAAGCCTTGAATCGCTGGAGCATGTAAATCCATCGTTACGACACGATCCGCTCCTGCTGAAGTAATTATGTTTGCCATTAATTTTGCCGTGATGGGGTCACGTGCCCTTGATTTGCGTTCTTGACGAGCATAGCCATAATAGGGCATCACTGCGGTAATACGACGCGCTGAAGCTCGGCGAATTGCATCAATCATAATTAACAATTCCATAATATTGTCATTAGTTGGATAGCAGGTGGGCTGAACAACATAGATATCCGCACCCCGAACGCTTTCATCGATGGCAAGACAGATTTCCCCATCCTTAAAACGTTTTATGTTAGCTTCCCCCAGCGGAACTCCAAGATAATCCACAATTTCTTGCGCCAACGGCCGATTGGCATTCCCACAAAAAATCTTAAATTCTTTTGCCGCCATGCCTCTTTTAGCCCCCTATTTCATCTTTTTGCGATACCAATGTTCCTTGATCACCTGCTGGCACCGTTCAACTGCCAAGGCTTCTGCCGGAACATTCTTCGTAATTGTTGACCCTGCGCCCGTAACGGCATGTTCCCCCACTTCAACCGGAGCAACTAAATTTGTATTACTGCCAATGAAGGCATAATCTCCAATTTTAGTGAGATGTTTATTCACCCCGTCGTAGTTACAGGTAATTGTACCCGCTCCGATATTGGCTGATTTCCCAATGTGTGCGTCTCCAATATAACTCAAATGGGGCACTTTCGCTCCCGTTTCGAGCCAACTATTTTTAATTTCTACAAAGTCCCCCACTTTTACTTCTGCTTCAAGTTTAGTACCTGGTCGTAAATAGGCAAACGGACCAATGTGACAACGTTCTCCAATCACCGCATCTTTAGCCACGGTGTAGATTACTTCAGACCCACACCCCACCGTACAGTTTTCTAAACTGGTCTGGGGTCCAATCACAGCATTCTCTTCGATCCGTGTTTTTCCCAGCAAACGGGTGAAGGGTAAAATCGTCACGTCTGATGCGAGTTCCACTTCCGCGTCAATAAAGGTCGAAGCGGGATCTATTAGCGTAACCCCCTCACTCAGCCAATGTTCACGAATACGAGTGCGGAAAACTGCTTCAGCCTCAGCCAATTGACCCCGGCTATTAATCCCCAATGCCTCATGTGAATCTGCAGTACGATACGTCTGCATTTTTTCCCCTTGCCTTAAAAAAATATCAAAAACTTCCGTCAGATAATATTCTCCTTGCGCATTCTGGGGGGTGATTTTTGTTAGGGCATCCCTAAGTGCTGATCCCCTAAAACAGTAAGTCCCTGTGTTGATTTCTTTGATTTGTTGTTCAGCAAGAGTGGCGTCTTTTTCCTCAACAATTTTAACAAGACTCTCCCCACTTTTAATGATACGCCCATAACCGAAAGGTTGATCCAGATAGGCTGTTAATACCGTGGCACTAACCCCTTGCGTCTCGTGCAATTTAATGAGAGCGTGGAGTGTCTCAGGTTTTAGTAACGGCTGATCCCCACTTAAGACAAGAACGGTCTGGACTCCTTCCAGATAAGGTAGGGCTTGCATAATAGCATGTCCAGTTCCAAGTTGCTCTGTTTGAACCACGACCTCAGTGCGTTCACAAATACTGGCCTCAACAACCTCTCGACCGTGTCCAACAATAACCAGCGGACGTTCAATTCCAACCTGATTTACTGCACCTATGACATGTTCCAGAAGAGTTTTACCTGCCAATAAATGCATGACCTTCGGCAACTTCGATTTCATTCTTGTCCCTTTTCCTGCAGCCATGATCACCGCTACTAAATTAGGCATAATCTAATTCGCCTCCAGCTTTAATTTAACCTCAACTTATTTATTACATCCCGAAAGTTCTTTATTCGTCAAATCAGATCAAAATCCTCTTTTATGACAAAAGTTAAAATATTGATTGGAAAAAGGAGACCTACACAAGGTCCCCTTTAAGGCATATGAAAGAAAATAACAAGTCAAAGATGCCTTGAATATTTTGCGTCAGACAAGGAGGTATGTTCACCTCATAGCGGGGCTATTAGGTGAACATACCAACGCAGTATGACACAAAATAGACTGGCAGACTGACTGGTTATTTTCTTGAATGTGCCTGAATCTATGATGTGCGTTTAAATGGCTTCTTGATATGCTTTTAAAACAGCCGTCTGGATCACTTCTCGTGCTGCAGCAGAAATGGGATGGGCGATATCACGAAATTCTCCTTCAGGTGTTTTACGGCTAGGCATGGCTACAAAAATACCGTTCATGCCTTCAACGACTTTGACATCATGGACGACGAAAGCATTATCAAAGGTCACGGAGACCACCGCCTTCATCTTTCCTTCCGTATTAATCTTCCGAACCCGCACATCGGTAATATTCATTATGAATCACCACCCTCCCACTTATCCTTCGGGCTTATTCATAATGATATTCTCTGTATGGTAAAAAAATCCTGCCTTAAATCCATAAAAATTTCTATTTCGATAAAATGAACATCCTACAATTTACTTTAAAGGCTAGCCATTGGGACAACTGACATTTTGCCAGTATCCAAGTCCAGTTCTTTAAGCTGCAAAAGGGATAAATATCCTTCAACGAGCTTCGGTTCTTCAGTGATTCGGACCTCGACTAATACCCCAATTCCTACAACCTCTGCTTCAAATTCTGCCATCAAATTTTTCATCCCTAGTGCTGTTCCGCCCGCCTTCATAAAATCATCAATAACCAGGACGCGTTGTTGAGGGTCTAAGGCCCGGCGAGAAAGCGACATGGTTTGAATCCGACGAGATGATCCAGAAACATAATTAATACTTACAGAAGAACCCTCTGTTACTTTGTTCCCAGTTCGAATGACCACCATGGGCAACCCTAAGGCCTCTGCCGTCACAAGGGCGAGCGGAATTCCTTTCGTTTCAATGGTCACCACAACATCCGGTTTCTTGTCTCTGAATGCACCAGCAAAAATAAGACCCAGTGGGCGTAGAACAGATGGATCAAACAAGATATCGTTCATATACAGAAAACCGCCCGCTAGAATTCGCTCTTTATTGCTCAGACATTCGGCTAGATCATCAAGAAATTGGGTTGCTTCGTTCTTGGAAATTTCAGGAATATAACGCACTCCACCAGCTGCCCCTGGAATTGTTTCCAGGTGACCCTGCCCTGAAAGGAGTAAGCTTCCCTTAACCGCCATCAGATCCTCACTAATTGTGGACTTGGCCGTACCAAACCGTTCTGCAAATAAGGTTAACGGAGTCAGGACATTCGGCTTTAACATCAACACCTGGGTGATGGCCACCATCCGTTCTGCTCTTTTCATCTTCTCCACGCTTCTTAATCCACCTTATCCGGATCATTCTTTAAACTCATGGCTTCGAACATGACATTTTCAGCCGTTACAATATGCGACATCGCCAAGGCTTGCGCTTCCTCGCTGTTATGATTCCTTAAGGCTTCAACAATCATCCGGTGCTCTTCAATTGCCAGTTTGTTCCGCCCTGGAACAGCCAGCGAAGTTGCCCGAAAACGTTGAATTTGTTCGCGCAAATTTTCTAGGATTTGAATCAGCCGTTCATTACGACTAGCTCTATAGACTAAGGCATGGAAATCGGTATCAGACTTCACAATCTGTTCTAAGTCCATTTCACTCTCACTGACTCTAAAAAACAAGGCTTGTTCCATTAGTTCTAATTCATCTTCCGTAATGCGTTCTGCTGCCAGTCCTGCCGCCAATCCTTCTAATGCCGAACGAATTTCAAAAACATCGGCGACATCTTTTAACGATACGCCTGCAACATACGCTCCCTTGCGTGGAATCATGACGACAAAACTCTCGAGTTCTAATTTCCGGATTGCTTCACGAACCGGAGTTCTACTAACCCCCATTTCTTCAGCCAATTGGATTTCCATCAACCGCTCTCCAGGCTTAAGTACTCCACTAAGTATAGCCTCACGCATGGATTCAAAAACAATTTCCCTCAATGGTTTATAACCGTCAAGTATTACAGGTACCAATCGTTTTTCCACGATTTTTCTCCCCCTTCATCCTCTAAATGTCTGCAACTGTTCTTGTCACCCAAACGTTATAAAAGCCTTTTTTTCTCAACTGTTCAGCAACTTCTAGGGCGTGCTGTTTTCCTTGAGTAATCCCAAATACACAAGAACCGCTTCCGGACATTAAGGCCCCATGGCACTCTGCCTCTATAAAAAGCTGCTTGAATTTCAAAATTTGTGGAACTAAATGGATCGAGGCTGGCTCTAAATCATTGTAAAGTAGACCTGCAATTTGCTGCGCCGAACCCTGTGCTAAAACCTTTTCCCAATCCGTACGCGATAAATGTCCACTCTGCCCCAAGCTGTCAAATTGGCGATACGCCTCACTAGTGTTCACTCCAGCAAATGGTTTGATTAAGACAAGATTCAGAGTAGGTGCTGAAGGTAATAATTCTAGCAGCTCTCCCCGTCCAGTCGCCCACATTGTTCCGCCAAAAAGACAGAAAGCAACATCGGCACCACATCTACCCGCCAGCTTGAGAAGTGCTTCTCGATTGAGGGGTTCTTCATAAAGTCGATTTAGTAAACGCAGTGTCGCTGCAGCATCCGCGCTCCCTCCAGCTAGTCCGGCCTGAATTGGAATATGCTTTTCAATCTCAATTTCAAGCCCTCCGAATTGGCCGCACTGTTCCTGAAATAACACAGCTGCTTTATGCGCTAAATTATCCGGGCCACTTAAGGCTCCACAACGGCAGATAACCTTCTCTCCGCTACGCCGAACCCGGACAATGTCATGTAAGGCGATGGATTGCATGACACTTTGAAGTTCATGATACCCATCTTCCCGAATTCCGCCAATAGCTAAGGCGAGATTAATCTTGGCATAGGCGAACGATGTTAGAAAAGATTGTTCCATATACATTGCCCTTTCCGAACATTACGAATGTATTTTCTTTTATTATACATATTTTTAGTTTAGAGTTCCAGCACTTCTCCTTGTAAAATCTATGCTCAAAAGGGGCGAAGATAATCCTCGCCCCTCCATAATCCAATCGTTAATCCTTAAAATTCTCCGCCAACAACCCATTCACTCGGCACTGATTTATAGGCTAGTACCTTTTGTAGTTCCATACGCATTCGAATTTCCTCTTCGATTGGGTCAAGGTTCTCATAGAACATCACAAAAGTGTCGCCCGGCATGCAACTGTCTAGGCCCTGCCGAAAGGCTTCTATTTCCGTAAGTATAACTCCGATCTTATTTGGATTCATACCACTTCGCACCGCTTCATCATAAAGAAGGTGAGCAATTTCTCCCGGTTTACGTCCGCGCAAATCAGCATCTTCGCGAATAATTAAACGTTTAAAACTTTGTGCGGCTACCCGTCCCACTTCACGTACCGATTCATCCGGCCGATCACCAGGAACAGTAACACAACCCACCAGAGAACCGCCCTTAAACTGTTTTAGTGTCTTGGCAACTTCTTGAATCCCTGCAGCATTATGTCCATAGTCAACAAAAACATGAACTCCATCCAACTCATAAAGATTCAGGCGTCCCCGGTTGTGTTCCGCAGCCGAGGAAAACTCTTGCAGAGAAATTCGAATCGCCACGGCACTTAACCCCAACGCCCATCCCGCCGCGACCGCCGCCAAAGAATTATGAATGTTATGTTTGGCTTTCCCCTCCCAGGTCACCGGAATCTGTTTCACTGAACAGATTTTAAAACTTTGTGAACCCTGACAAACCAAAATCATACCTCGGCGCACAAAGACTGCTGTTCCACCCAATCCCAAATGTTTGCGAACATGAAAGTTATCTTTTTCAGCACTAAAAAGAATAACTTTTCCCTTAGTGCGCTTTGCCATGTGCACAACCTGAGGGTCATCCGCATTCAACACTACGTAACTATGGGGTTTGACGACCTCAGCAACGAGGCTCTTGACATGGGTAATATCTTCGAGCGTTTCTATACCATACTGACCCAGATGATCGTTCGAAACATTCGTAATCACCGCCACATCGGCATATTCATACCCTAGGCCAGCCCGAAGAATCCCGCCACGCGCTGTTTCAAGAACAGCCACCTGAACATCTGGGTGTCTTAAGATAATTCTGGCGCTCTCCGGACCAGTCATATCTCCTTTAACCCATAGTTTTTGATTGATATAAATTCCATCGGTAGAAGTCATCCCCACCAGAAGCTGTTGATCGGTAAGCATTTTATTAATCATCCGAGTTGTCGTAGTTTTCCCATTAGTCCCCGTTATTGAAACGATAGGAATTCTTCCATTTCCAGAAGGTAATATTTGCTCGACAATGGCCTTGCCTACCTCTCGTGCTTTACCCACATTTGGAAAATGATGCATGCGAATCCCCGGCGCAGCGTTGACCTCAATGATATGTCCGTTTTTCTCGCGGTAGGACTCTTTGATATCCTCAATCACTAAATCAATGCCTGCAACATCCAAACCAATCAGTTTGGCCGTATAGACTGCTAAGTCCACATTATCTGGATGCACAAGGTCCGTTACATCCTCAGCGATTCCACCGGTACTCAAATTTGCACTGTCACGCAGATACACCACTTCCCCATGCTCGAGAACAGATGTTAGGGTTAAATGCTTTTGAGTTAGGGTCATAATAACTACAGGATCAATTTTAATTTTTGTTAAAGCCTTTTCATGGTCTTCCCCACGCAGAGGGTCCTCGTTCGTTAGGGCCACCAGCTCCGCAATCGTCGATGAACCATCTCCAATCACATGGGCCGGAATCCGCTTTGCTGCGGCAATTAAACGTTCCCCGACCACAACTAAGCGATAATGTTGACCAGAAATATATTCCTCAATGATCACCCAATCACCGTAAGTTTGAGCGACCTTAAATGCAGTCCTAACTTCCGACACGCTCGTTAGTCGAAGGGTCACTCCTTTCCCTTGGTTTCCGTGCAGAGGTTTAATTACAACGACCGGTTTCATTGTCAAAAAGGTCCGAACTGCTTCCTCTTCCGTCCTAACAATATGTCCCCACGGGACGGGGACCCCACCGTCGTTCAGTATTTTCTTGGTCATTTCCTTATTACAAGCAATGTCTACCCCAATACTAGAAGTAGCACCCGTTATTGTTGCTTGAATACGTTGTTGATTTCGACCGTACCCCAATTGCAGTAAGCTACTCTCATTGAGACGAGATATCGGAATTCCCCGTTCTCGGCAAGCTTCAACAATAACCTGAGTTGAAACTCCCAACTCATATTCAGCCATCACTTTTTTTATACGGTTTACGGCATATATTACATCAAAAGATTCTTGATTCAGAAGGGTCTTAACAAGAGCAAACGCTTGTTTGAAGGCTTCAATAGCCCCCTCTTTAGCTTCGTAATTGAAGATAATTTCATACCAACCCGGTTGTTCTAAAATAGCCATAGTTTTGCCATATTTGACGGTTTGCCCAGCTTGTGTTAAAAGGTCGATGGTCACATGTTCAATGACATGCCCTATAAGAGTTCCCTCTTCTAAGCGCTCCAGAAATCCGCCGAGTTTTCCCCGTGAACAATAATGGTCTGTTAAGGTCGGTAAACTCTCGACAAGACGAAGACGAAAATCTCCCAATTCATTACTAAAGCGTTCTGTCCATTCTTGGAGATCCACAATCGCTCGAATAATTGGCCGGTGGCTGTAAACATTGGCCCCTTCGATCGCTTGGATTTCTCTAATCTCCATTATGATGTTGTTCCCCTTTCAGTAGCAATGGGTAATCTACTATCCTAGTTTTAACCCTTTTTCCTCTGGGTATTCTCTCTTTAAGTCAATCTTCTTTGCCTAAAGCAAAGAAACCCGACGTTTTAGATCAAATCCATAGCCATCGGATAGAACATGCATCAAAATTGGACTTAAAACCAGAGCTTGTCCTGGTGTCGTTTCTGAAACGTTCGTTGTAGTGGAAGAGGACGCATCCACCACGGTTACTGTATTACTGCCAACGACTGAAAAACTCGCATCTGACTGAACTAAAATAGCCGTATCCTCATCAATCCCCACCCCGAGAACATAAGGATTCTGTGAGATTGCTGATAAGAGCCGGCCGATTCGCCCACGTTGAGCGAAGTGCTGATCAATCACCACAGAACGTAATAGGCCCAAACCTGGGGCCATCGTCAAAGTGTCCTTCTTCGCCGTTCCTGCTTCCCCTCCAACAATCATCGTATCCGACATGACAGAAGCTCCTGCGCTCGTCCCCGCAATAATTACCCCCTGTTCATAGAGTTGCTGAAGCATCCTACCCAGCAATGTCCCTCCTAGCAAACCAGTAATCCGTAGTTGATCTCCTCCTGTGAAAAAGACTCCCGTCGATTTTTCGAATTCCTTCCCGATCCCTTGTCTATTTGCTTGCGTACGGTCTAAAACGTCAAGAACCTGCACTTCTTGGGCCCCTAGCCCGAGAAACAAAGCATGGTACTCTGTCCCAACTTGGACAGGGTATTCTGTCGCAGCCGTCAGGACCGTGATCCGACTTTCCCTACCACCTGACTCTTGGACAAACCTCTTAAGTATTTTGCATTCGTTCTTTTTATCTTCTGCCCCACCGATGATAAGTAGCCTTCCTTCCACATGTTCGGTCAAACTGATCCCTCCAGTCTGTATATTTTCCACCTAAAGAGGGTTTAATTATGCAAAGAACATTCAGAAACAACTAACATACCATGAGATAGAACCTAATAACCTAAAGAAAGGAGGCTCTCGCTCGATGCCCGACCGTACAATTGTCATTTATACCACTCGTCGCCAACTCGAACTTTATGAAGAAAACCGACTGATTTATAATTACCCAATTGCAGTTGGTAAAAGAGCAACCCCCACGCCCCATGGCCGCTACACCATCGCCACAAAAGTAGTTTATCCTGGCGGTGTCTTTGGTAGTCGCTGGCTGGGACTCTCAATTCCCTATTATGGAATTCACGGAACGAATAACCCTGCCAGTATTGGGCAAGAAGTGTCCAAAGGGTGTATCCGCATGCATAACTACGACGTCGAAACCCTCTTCCAACGCGTTGAAATAGGGACCATGGTGATCATTCAAAGTTAACAAGTAGGGGCACGACGGAAAAATGGGCACGATGCATCGTGCCCCTACTAATATGGACTCCTAGGATACCCCCGCCGCATCTGGCCCCGCGTCTCTACTCCCCCGACCCCGTCCGTCCCTGTAATAGTATGCCTTAGAATATCCTTCACCGAAACAATTTGGTCCGTCGGGGTAAAGGCAATTCGTTCAACGATAAAGACTGGGTCAAAGGCATGAATCAACATACGTTTTGGAGAAGAAGCAAAATTTGCTCCTGCTGAAAGAATCGCTTCATAGTTGGATTGACAAGCCCCTGCAAAGATAACCAAAGCATCCCGATTATGCTGAAAACGTCGGGCCTCTAAAACCGATTCCACAAAATAGCGTGAGCTTCTATAACTGTCCATACTATGAAAATCTCTTTTTCCGCTAATAAATCCGTCATGACCTGTCAATACTAGGATGTCCGTCGGGTTCTCTTGTAAGATTTTACGAATTACTCTCGGTTGTTCTGTCTCAGATTTACAAATCCCCTTAGCTTCGATTCCCATTTGCCGATACATCTTGATACACTGATTTAAATAATCTTGGTCGCCATCAATCTGCAACACCCGTCCCGGAACCTCGAAAAATTCCCTTTGATCGTCTTGATCCGCTTTCCTTTGACTGGTAAGTTTGTGTAACTTCTGATAAATCATCTTATTATCTTCACGCTCATAGTTCGCAACTTCAACCGGACTCTTCGCAACAAGGTCTGAGACCGGGGCATCTGCAAGTAACCTCAAATTGAGCCCCTTGAGAATCGCAGAACCGTCACCGTTATAATTTACATGTATCTGATCAATGTTGAAAAATAAATCTTGTTGATGTGAGAGCCTTGCAACAATATCCCCAACCTGCAACATAGCCCACCTCCTAATCATAGTTCATTATCGTGGTTCGATATTCGTGATGCGTGGTGCGTGGTTCCCCTACGAATATCATGTATTATGGTTCGAACTACGCATATCGTTTTGCTATATACTATGTCGTCGAAAACCCAAACGGCATAGTATATAGCAAGTTAAATATAAAGGGGGACCAAAGATGTTCGCAGCAATCATTCCAGCCAGAAATGAAGAAAAGAGCATCTTGGCTGTCTTAACCACTGTTTTACGTCTTCCCGTCAATTACATCATTTTAGTGCTTAACGGCTGCACAGATCGAACGTTAGAACTCGCTCGTTCAATACCCGATGCTCGCATTCATATTCTTTATTTTTCAGAGTCCTTAGGAATTGATATACCTCGAGCAATCGGAGCACTTTATGCACGTCATCTAGACGTCAAAGGGGCACTGTTTGTTGATGGTGATATGTCTGGGGATATTCATCAAAATCTTGTTTCCCTCCTTGTAGCCGTCCAATCTGGAATTGATGTCGCCTTAACAAATTGTTATCCCTATATTACGCATCGGCAAAAACTGGCCAATCTTGTTCTTAGATTTCGGGCTAAGCTCAATCGCGAACTTGATCTCTTTAAAAGCCTCGGTCTTTCAACCCCCACGCACGGGCCTCACTCACTTTCTGAACATGCATTGCAAATACTTCCTTTTGAAGCCCTTGCGATTCCCCCGCTCACCCTCTATTGGGCCAAAAAAGGTTGCCTTTCCATTAAAGTGGCCACATCCATCCCGCACGAAGCACTTCACTCTCCTAGGAAGCACCGACAGCATGCTCGCCTGATAGCCGAAACTATCATTGGGGATTGCCTCATGGGCTTAGCGCTAAATCAAAATAAACCGCTAACTCGATCACTCGGTAAACATGAATTAATAGGCTACCACCCAGAACGACGTTTTGATCTCCTTCAGCAGTGGGAACAGTCTCTGAGCACCCACGACCTGTTCTATGAACAACATGTCATTATTCCAGGATCCTTTAATTCCACTTCCTAACTCCTCATTTTTGGATCAATGCCCTGCTTCTGAAAATAATTCAGAAGCTTCTCCTTTTCCTCCACTCGCACGTGCACAGTGGGTTGCAATTTTCCTTCCTGAACCCCCTTCCAATTCATATATATTGTTTGGTTATATGATTTATTTAAGATCGGATCCGCATACTGTAAGTCGACTACCACATACTGTGCATTGATATTGAGTTGTTTCGGATCTAGTTCATTACTAGGTATGATCATAACTAAACTTAACGCTGCATCCTTATAAATTTCATTGACAATGGCTGATTCATCATGATGAATTGGCTTACCTGATAAACGATCATCAAAGACGATCGTCTCGCTTGAAAGATTAACCGCTGGGTGTATTCCGACATTATTAAATTTTAACTCTAAGCTAAGTTCATTGACTAGGTCGATTTTGGGGGACTCTCTTAAAACAAAATATGGTCGCGAGGCATCTTGTTGTACTTTCCAGGCTGCTACCGTCAAATAGACGGTAATCAAGGCTGTGAGCGCCAACACAGTAGTCGCTACTGTAGCAATAACACTCGACCATTTCATTAAACGAACGTTGCTTGTTTTACCCAACCCCAGTTCACACTCCGTTAATCCTGAACGTCCTAACTCTATGTTTAGGCCTCCTTATCGTTCGAATAATTATTGTCTTTTATGCGCAATCGGATGTTTTGCCATAAAAAACCCAACGGGGTGCAAACGCGCAAACAGGCGCGCAAACGGGGACGGTTCTTGCTTGCATGTATATACAAGCAAGAACCGTCCTCGTTTGCGCCCTTGCCATAAAAAAAACCGATGTGATGCAAATAGGGACGGTTCTCACGTGCATGTACATGCACATGAGAACCGTCCCTATTTGCATTCCTATTTGTCTATAATTGAAAAGCTTTTGTTAATTCCTGAAACTCATCGATGCTCAACGTTTCTGCTCGCCGCCCTTCCGAGATCCCTGCACTTTGCAGGCGTAGGATGACTTCTTCTTTTCTAAGCCTCAAGCCGCCTGTTAGTGAGTTACCCAATGTCTTTCGCCGTTGACTAAAGGCCGCCTTGACCACTCGGAAGAAGTTCTTTTTATCTACGTCAAATCCCGGGTAAGGACGAAGGTCTAATCTAATCACAGCAGAAGTGACTTTGGGAACCGGCCAAAATGAACTAGGCGAAACATCCATTACTTTTGTAACTTGGGCTGAAATCTGAACCGCGATGGATAAAATACCGTACGTCTTACTTCCCGGTGGCGCCGCGATACGATCAGCCACTTCTTTTTGCACCATAATTGTCATCCCACTTAAATGATCTGCTTGCTCAAGAAAGTGCATGATCAGCGGGCTCGTAATGTAGTAGGGCAAATTTCCTATCAAATACCCCTTCTGATCTCCCCATAGTTCTTTTAGATTAAGTGTTAACGCATCTAGATTAACGATTTCTATTGACTGACCACTCAACTCTTTATTTAAAATGCCAATTTTATGTTTGTCCAACTCAATTGCCCATAATTTCTGTACTCTTGGAGCCAGAACCCTGGTTAACACCCCAAGACCTGGACCAATTTCAACGAGCGGGACTTCCGGTAGTAATGTACTAGCTGAAACGATACCGTTAATCACTTCGTCACTCATGAGAAAAACTTGACCCATAGATTTATGCGCACGTGCCCCACTTTTTAGCAAACGTTGTGTATATTCAGCTGCGTTCTCCATGCTCGACCTCCTCTATTGCCTGTAAAAACGACTCGCGAGATATACCAAAACGGTTTAACCGATGAAGGAATTGTTTAGCATTAGTATCCCCAATCCCTAACTTTCGTCCAATTACTAACCTATACTTACTCGCCTGCCTTGACCCCACAAGACCTAACGAAAATAAATCTTCTATCGTAAAATTCGCTTCATGAGTCCCCTGCTCTTGTTGAATAAATGCAAAGGCGTGGCGAATCTCATGTAGCGCTGCATTTTCCACTCCAATATCTCCTTCTTTAGTAGCCACTTTCCTAGTCAGATAGACATGCTTAGCCTGTGGTACATGAGCCCGGATACGATTACGAATCTGCTCTCCCACAGTATCCGGATCCGTTAAAACAATTACCCCTTGACGATCTGCCATTTGTGCAATGTAATCTAACTTTTTCTTGGTCAGACCGTACCCCTCTGTCCAAATTATATCTACCTCCCCGAGGGCCTGTCGAACCGCATGAGCGTCATTTTTCCCTTCCACAACAATAAGTTCCTTTATCATTTTCGATTCCTCCGCTTCCAACTCTTATATCTTAACTGAGATTGTTCAAAGACTCAAATTTTGTAGGGGCACGATGCTTCGTGCCCCTACGCTGGAAATCGTATGAACCAAGTTAACCAACAAGTAGGGGCACGATGCTTCGCGCCCCTACTTCATTACTATTTAGCTTTATTTGATCCGAAATCTTTTAGCAGCGAATCCCAAATCGCAGGATCCTCCATTCCTAAACGCCAAATCCCAACACCATGCAAACCGTGCTTGAGTGCATAATCCATTTTAATTTTCAAACTTGCGGCATTTTCAAAGTAAACTTCGTGCCGAACACCATTTACTGTATACATAAATTGTGGCACTCCCGCACTCGGATCTGTAAGGATCTCTACTCCGTGTTTTTTAGCCCGATCTAAAGTTTCAGCATGGGATATATAATCTGGCATTAAGGGCTTGTTAGATCCCCAGTCATAAGAGTAAACCGGCAAACCCATCACAAGCTTCTCTTTGGGTATTTTTCCTACCGCAAAGGTAACCACTCGATTTACCCATCCCTGTGAGGCGATTGGCCCTTGGGTTGTGCCTAGTCCATGTTCATCATATGTCATGAGAACAACTTCGTCTGCGGATTTTCCAATCGCTGAATAATCGTACGCACCGGACCACAGATCCGAAGGATAATCCACAAATTTAGCCGGGATAGATACGTTTAAGACTTTGTCTTTCGCTTTTAATGCTTTACTAAGCTCAGAAACAAAAGCGGAAAAATTGTTGCGATCTCCAGGAGGAGTCTTTTCCACATCCAACGAAATGCCGTCCCAACCATCTTTTGTCGTCAGGTTGACCAAATTGGTCACTAATTTCTCTCTTGTGGCAGGATTAGATACAACACTGTGAGCTAGATCCGCATTAAAACCAACTGCCCCGGTTAAATTCATGTTTTGCACCAAGGCATAGGCTTTCGATCCATTTTTTTGCGCCATTTCTTTAATTTTGAGATCAACTTTACCACTTGGTATGACCTTGCCGGATGGTTCAAAGGAGTACCAAAAAAACGCGACCTCATCAAGTGCCTTACCATTTTTGAGCATCGATTCTTTTGAACCAGGTGTCTGCCCTTCCGGGTCTGTGTAAAATCCCATGACTACTCGTTTCCCTGACCCTAATACGGAATCTCGTGTTGCACCAGCCTCAGCATGCGGCGGTTGTGTATTGGGCGTGGTTTGCTGTGGGGTTTTGGACGAAGAATTGGGCTGTACATTTGTACATCCTGTCAAAGCGAGACCCAAAATCAGGGCACTGCTCATCATAAAAGTCAGAAACCGTTTCATCCTACTCTTCAACTCCTTAATCTAGATTCGGTAACTGACTTTATTTTCCCCGCTTCAAAGGGCGTTATGTATTAAAATATTAAGCGTTATATTTAACCTTTTTAAGTTAATTATGGAAGGCCAAAGTAGCTAGCAATCCCTTTGGCAATGGCACGTGATAATTGTTCTTGATACCAAGTTTGCTGAAGCTTTTTCTGTTCTTTAAGGCTGGATAAATAGCCTACTTCCACAATAACTGCCGGCATATTTGTGTTTTTGATAACGTAAAAATC
>OMOF01000711.1:685-1019 GCA_900290375.1 Candidatus Desulfosporosinus infrequens | reverse complement strand
TCTTGATAACTGCGAATTTGCAGTGCACCCTCAACCGATACTAAACGACCCTTATCAAGATTATTAGCACAGATTTCGGCTAACTGTCTCCAAGCGATAATGTCGATAAAGTCGGTCTCTTTTTCACCTTGCTTGTTTTTATATCTCCGATCGACTGCAATGGTAAACTTCGCCACGGCCAGACCCGATGGTGTATATTTGAGCTCGGGCTCACGAGTCAGACGACCAATAAAAACGCAACGATTCAACATTAACAAGCACTCCTTTTTTCACTACCTGCCGTTTCACGGTCAGGGATTACACCGTTTTCAGCCTTTTTAGCTTCTTCAACGAA
>OMOF01000711.1:0-677 GCA_900290375.1 Candidatus Desulfosporosinus infrequens | reverse complement strand
CTCGGGCTTTCTGCGCGAGAATTTAATGGTCGTTAGTTCAAACAGCAAATCCTCTGACGATGTACCCAATTGTTCTGCGTATCTTTGACAGAGGGCTGTTATTTCTTTCGTGCTAGTCAAACTTACAAGACCAATATACGCCAGCCGTTTTAGCCGTGTCGTATATAGCGCCCACTCTTGCCAGACCCAGTTTAGTGTCCGCTCATGGTTAGATGGATTTTCCTTCTTTAACCTCCCCCAGTTGTTACAACCTATAAAACCCATTGCTTTCAGTTGTGATGGGGTTAGTCGCTCGGCTGGGTGAAGGGGTTTGTAGGGAGATTTTTTATCCCCCCACAATTTCCGTTTCACTTCTTCAATGGATGTATTCTCAAGCAAGGCGATGAATTTCAATACACCGCCGCCTTCTCCACAAGACCAACACTTGAACAAATTATCAGTCGTGTTCAGTGAAAGGTAGTATTTTCCTTCTTTGTTGGCATCGGCTTCACAAAACGAGCACTTGAAACGTACTTCCTTCGCACTTCGAGAAGAAGTGCGTGTGTTCATTTGTAAACCATGCTGTCTTGCTATTTCTAGTACTGAAGGAAGCATTTTCTATTCCGCCTTTCTATTTAACTGTAATAGTCTGAACAAAAGAAAATCCCTTGTCTTCCACTATTTCAGCTTGAAAATAG
>OMOF01000815.1 GCA_900290375.1 Candidatus Desulfosporosinus infrequens | reverse complement strand
AGTCGCTCCTCACTCTCGCGCAACGCTTCCTCGGTCTGTTTACTTTCCGTGATGTCACGGTTTGTTTCAAGGACCACCTTCTTTTCAAACTCATCCAAAATGACTTGATGTCTAGTCTCTATATAAAGCTTGCTGCCATCTTTACAGGTGTGCTCTATTTCTCCATCCCAAGCGCCGTCCCTTTCAAGTATTAATTGTATATCAACAATCTCGATTGGATACACGGTTTTTAACAAGTCGTGGCTGATGCAACCGATGGCTTCTTCACAGCTATAACCGTACATCACAGCTGCTCCATTATTCCAGTAGATGATTGCTCCATTTAAGTCCCATGCAAAAATTGCTTCATTCGAAAGGTTCAATAAATCATTCTGTTGCTTCAATAGCTTATTTTGCAATTCTAACTGGATATTTTTTTGTTTTATCATTTTTTCTTGTTCTAGTATATGTTTTCTATTTAAGACGTTTTCAGTTACTTCGATAGAAGTTTCAATAACATATTTAACTTCACCGTTTTCTAATATTGGAATTAAAGTAATATTCCAATAAGTTAAACCTCTTTGAAATCCCTCAAATAAAAACTCATTATCAATATAAGCTTCGCCAGTATTCGAAACTTTTTGGAGTGCACTATTCGCTTCGCTTCCTGTCCAGTCTTTACAAAATTCGTGTATGCTTTTACCGATACTATGCTCCAATTTGCAAGCAGGCTCGTCAAAAAAATTCATGAATTTCTGGTTAGCTTTAAGGAGGACGAGAGAAGAGGGTTGGTAAATCGCAATTCCTACCATATTATTTTTATAGAGTTGTTCGATGTATGGAAACTTTTCATCAAGCCTTGAATTCAGTTTTTCTAGAACAGTATAAATTTTGCATTTTGCGTCTTGGTCCTGTAAAACAGATATCGTCACTTCCTTTACATCCAAGGATTTAGTGAATATATAACATTCTATATTATCTTTTCTCTCAATTAGTTCAAATGTTTCTTGTGGTATTCTTAATAGCTTTGTGAACACTTCGGATATATCCTTATTTACAAGTTCATCCACTGAATACCCAGTAAGTTCAAGAAAGCCATTACTGATCATATTTACATTATCTTGAGTAAATATGATAAAGGAATTTTCTTCAAGCTTTTCTCTTTCCTCATCTTCTGAAATCACCATCACAAACCTCACTCTTCCAGTCAAATTTCCAAGACAAGAACTGCTATTTAGGATTTTCACTAAACATAACGGGAAGTGCAGCACTTTGTACACAGTTATTTGGTTAAAATATCTAAATTCTTATCAACTAATATTCTACAAGCTTCTTTATATTCCTGTAATAAAT
>OMOF01000709.1 GCA_900290375.1 Candidatus Desulfosporosinus infrequens | reverse complement strand
GCCAGTGACATTGAGGAAGTGCGCTATGCAGCTGAAATTTTTAAACCGTTCACACAATATGGTTCGAGTCCGTCGTATTCTATCTTTGATGGACAAAGTACAGTGGAATTGAAAGGGTATCCAGGTTATGGATTTGCGCTTAATCGGTTAGATAAAGACATTATGCGACCGATTGGTCTTGCCGCCGTAGCTATTTGGTTGAATGAAAACTTTACTAAATCTAACGTGAGCCAAGAAAAGATCATCATGATTGAAGAAGCGCAGAACATCTTTGATGATGAGGATGTGGGCGGTCCGTTTGCTGAAACAGCCTATCGTGAGTATCGTTCGACGAACACAGGGGTATGCGCAGTCACCCAAGGTTTAGAAGTCCTCAGACGTTCCAATGCTGGGGTTGCAGCTGTCAAAAATTCGCCCATCAAGATTATTGGCAAGCAGGAATCAATTGATATTGAAATGATTCAGGACGAGCTGCGCTTGTCCGAGGGAGAGGCAGACTTTTTACTAAATGCCAAGAGGGGAGAGGTGATCCTCCGCATTGAAGATGAATCGGACATCGTGTTTACCAAAGCCTCGAATTACGAGCACATGATGTTTACCACGGACCCGAATGATCCCGCCTTTTATGAGCGAAAAGAACTGCTCAAGGAAAAACTGAATCGCGATTCTGCCTTAGAAATGCAAAGACAAGAGGGGGCATAGTCCTATGCGTCAGCGAAAACGTTGGCTTGCCATTCTTTTGTTGGCCGTTTTTTTGGCCTTTACGGTGTCCTCTGTGGTTTATGCCGATACTACCAATCAAGTAGGTGTAAGTAATAATCAGTTAAACAGCAAAAGTGGGAACAACTCTCTCTTGAATAATCAACAAACTCAAGCCTATTACAATGCGAACAAGCCCGGTTATGGTGAGTCGTTTATCGCTGGAATTCTGGTCAGTTTTGTTAAATGGGCTATGGGTATGTTTAACCTGTCAGACCCCGTGCTTTTGGTCTTTAACCAGGACCCACGAACTAATAAGTC
>OMOF01000534.1 GCA_900290375.1 Candidatus Desulfosporosinus infrequens | reverse complement strand
GTTCCCAGAGGCTAAGAAAGCTTGGGTGGAGCTAGTCACCGCTTGTAAAGCAATGTTAGCAGCCGTTTCGTAACGGTCCTGTCCTGAGATCCGATGCACTGTGAGGTTATTTTGAGTAAGGGAATTTTCCACCGCCGCGGAAATAGCCCCGGTACCACCCAAAATGTAAACCTGTTGCGCATGAAGGCGTTGAATTTCCGTCAACACTTCAGGCAGGAGTTGCTGGGAGTCTGTTATCAGAAGAGGGCCGTTCACCTGGGAACTCTTGGCCAAAACAGCTCCGGCTAAGGCATCGGGAAAATCATCTCCCCGAGTTAGCACTACGGAATTCGCACTGGACCAGGTGGCCTGGGAGATCTGAATAGCCGTAGCGTAGCGGGTCGCTCCGGCGATGCGCAACGGTGTACTGACCGTATCGGCTAAAGCCGGGGCCGGCAAAAACGAAAAACAAACTAAGTTAGCTAAAAAAATAACAAGCACAAAAAAAGAGACACTGTTGATTAAAGGCCGCCTACTGTAGCGATCCACAAAACCTATTCGTCTTGACATTTTTGAACGTTCCTCCTTAAATCCATTAAAGTAACTAATTGAAAATATGTAGAATTATGCCAAGTTAAAGAAAAACTAGGCTAATTATACGAGCCAATAGTACCATTCGCTAAAAATTAGCTAAATCCTACAACAACTAAAAAAATATTTGTACAGAACGAAGAAAGTAGTTAGCTGGATAGTCAGAATAAAGCTGAATGAATGAGCAGTTTCCAATTTTTTAGTAGTTTTTAAGCAAAAGAAATTAAGAAATAGCAGGATTCATGCAATGCGTGTCGAAAATGACATATGAAGGAGAGGAGGGGATAAGGCTGCGAACTAAATACATGAAATTGGGGGTGCTGCTTGGACTGTTGCTGACATTTTGGTTACTCGAAGTTGTGAGCGCTACTGCCGCACCTTTAACGTATCCGGCGCATCTGGAACCGTCTGTGTTGACTGAACTTGGCTTCCTTTCTAACCCTGTGGAGGGAAAATACTTTGGCTCGCCGGAGTTTCAAAGGCAGTCCGCCGTAGAGATTTACCAAGAAATTTTAGATTCTAAATTGTGAAGATTATATGAAGAGTATATTAAGAGCCTATACAGATTAAATTATTTTCTTAAAAAGACTAGCAAACTAAGCTTCATTAGGTTAAACTATCAATAGTGCTGGGGGAGATTGTTATTTTCTTAATGGCAAGAATCTAGGTATTGATTTTCCTCCGAAAAGAGCACAATTCCTAAAAGAACTGGATGTTTGCTAAAACTTTCCCAATGATTTTTCGGGGTGAAAGCAGGAATTTCCAGATTTTTGCGGAATACTTACACCATAATGTAGAACACGTAATGTGTTTCTTCATTATTCAAGCCATCTAAAAGGCAAACCCATTCTAGGTACACTCCTTGAGGAGGGACGCCCCCTCTTAGGTAAAGGATGGATGCTTTTAGATATTGCGCAATGTCTAAAGATCTTGCAGCATATAGGGGGGTGGCGGAAAAACCTATAATCACATATGCGTGAGGTAAAGTAGAAAAACGATAGGTATTGCCTGGAAGATGGAAAAGTTTACAGTAAAAGAAAGAGGGGAATTCTACTACATGAAAAAGAACAAAACTAAAAAAGCTTTAGCGACTTTAGCTATCGCAGGGATGGCCATGACAATGGTTCCGTTCAATGCCTTTGCAGATACTGGGGTAACGACTGCTCGAATTTCTGGATCAGACAGAATCGAAACTGCCGTTAAAGTAGCAGATACATTCAAAACAGCCACCACGGCTATCTTGGCTCCATCAGCAGATGCTAACTTGGTAGATGCATTAGCTGCTGCTCCATTAGCAGGAAAAAC
>OMOF01000706.1 GCA_900290375.1 Candidatus Desulfosporosinus infrequens | reverse complement strand
TGACTATTGTCAGCGACATATTCCAAAGGGTGAATCCGAATAAGGAGAATGCACCTTAACAGCCATTTTATTTCACTAGAAGTTCCTTTGGCGGCCCTTTCGTTGTGGAAGCGATTAAGACGGCGCTTCCTTTTTCACTTAATAGGGTAGAACAACGAAGTGTCACNNACCAAATAATGGGCAAGATTGACTAAAACCCCGCAATGTCAATTAGAGACCTTATATGGCCTAACGGGAGTTGTGTAGTAACGGTACAGAAACGGCAATAGGAATTACATTATTTTCAATATATCGCTTTACATTGATAGACGAATGTTACATTAACCGCTTATCAAAAACCAAGATACTTGATAAGCGATAATTTTTATAAAAATTCTTCATGCAATCCGCCAAATGGCTATTAAAACTATTATCAAAAACAAACTCTCAATAACTACATATTTTTATAGTATCGTTTCTGCACGTCAGATGTATTTTATAAGTATAATTGGTAAATTAATCAAGTTATATTGCCGTTTCTGTCCTATTACTACACAACCCACTATAAATAGCGGGTTTAGAATAATCAATCAGCAGATTTTCGGAGCTTTTCAGCGTCCTCGTAATTGTTTGAATGATCCTCGTTATAGTGAAAGAGTAACAATAGATACCGTGTAAATATACATATAAAAGTAATTATATTCAGCATTTACAGCCTGCCATAAACTATTGTTTTTTAATTGTCCCCAATATGGATTTTAGCCCCTAACAATAATTTCCTAGGGATTTTTATTTTCGGGGACAATTAAAAAAATACCCTCAACCCCTTGGTACAGGCTAAACGCGCGGGGACAATTAACATTCTAATTGTCCCCGCAAGATTTTACCTGTTTAAGCATGGTATAAGGCTATTTAACTTGAATCAAATCGGTATATTTATGCATTGAAAAAGTGGACTCAGAGAAAACCTTTTCGACTTGTTCCATAGAAATAAAGATTTGACGCGGTGAGTTAGGACCTTTATAAGGAGATATAATTTTTCTGGCCTCCATGAACTGCATAAGGCTTTGGGCAACATCTGTCTTAATATTTAAAAGGGTCTTTAAATATTCTCGACGTGGTGCCTGGTCTCTAACCACTATTCGCACTGAATACCCATAAAGTACGGCCCACGCATTATCCTTCATATTAAGTGCTTTTGGTTTGGGAGGAATGCCCAAGTTTACCATATGACCTCGTTTCCCTTCAACAATAAAAACCTCCGGGATATTCGGAATTTCAGGCACCTTTACCATAGACTCTTTATTATCCAAATCATAATTTGAAGGCAAATTTATTACATCGTCGGTGTGTGTTTGAATGTTTTTGCTAGGCAGCTGCTTAACTAACCGTATTTCCTTGAGATTATCTCTTGGAGTTTCGTTTAAGCTATCAGTAAAAGACACTACATCATTTTTCACCTCTGTAGAACTATTTTTACGCCAAAAAGCAACAACCCGTTCTATCTCTTCGTCGGTTACCAGAGGGCCTTGTGCTCGAATAGGTTCTGGATCCGAGGGACCAAGCAAAAGCAAATCGCCCATACCCGTCAAAGATTCCGCACCTGGACGATCTAAAATCACCTGTGAGTCAATGGACGAAGCTACCTTATAAGCCAACCGACCCGGCATATTGGCTTTAATTAGCCCGGTAACGAC
>OMOF01000910.1 GCA_900290375.1 Candidatus Desulfosporosinus infrequens | reverse complement strand
CGCCAGGTGCGTCATTTCTTAATTTGTTGTCAAATAGCGTAATTAAGTGTAATCTTTAACAATAGAGGCCACTACAAAAATGGGGATAATAATTATTACATGAATCAATTCTAGCAAAGTATTAATGAAAGGAAGGCTCTCTATGGTCTGGTTAGCAATTTTTGCCGGTTCTATCATAATCGAATTGTTTTCCCTCACCTTTTTCACCCTTTGGTTTGGGTTTGGAGCCATTGTTGCTTACTGTCTCTCCCTTTTGGGAGTGAGCTTATGGATTCAAATTGCTATCTTTTTGACCGTTTCTCTAGTTTCTCTCAAGCTGTTTCGGCAATACGCCTTAAAATCCTATAAGTATAAGACCAATATCAATGCACTTATTGGAATGGAAGCTGTCGTGAGCGGTAAAAATAGTACTGGGATTCTTGTAAAGGTTAATGGTATTGAATGGGCAGCACTTTACAAGAGTGAAAAAGAAGTTGACCTTGGAGAACGGGTGCTAATCAAAGGAGTTCAGGGTGTCAAATTATTAATTGAACGAAAGGACTGACTTTAATGATTTTTACTTTTTTAATAGCGCTAGTAGTTATAATTTCACTGGCAACAGTCGTTCAGAATATTCAGATCGTCCCTCAGGGGTATGCTTTTGTTCTTGAGCGACTTGGGGCCTATAAGGAAACTTGGGATGTTGGGCTGCACATTAAGGTGCCCTTCATAGAAAGAGTTGTCCGGAAAATGTCCTTAAAGGAACAGGTCATTGAGTTTGAACCACAAGCAGTTATTACAAAAGATAATGTGCTAATTAAAATTGACACCGTAATGTACTACTTAATTGCTGATACCAAGCGTTATGCTTATGGTGTGGAAAATCCTATCTTTGCTATCGAGAAAATTACTGAGACAACCCTTCGGAGCATTGTGGGGGACATGGAATTTGATCATATTCTTACGTCTCGGGAAAACATCAACTCTCGCCTCCAAGAAGCGGTGGACACGGCCAGCGATAACTGGGGCATTAAACTGGTGCGGGCCGAGATCCGGAACGTCATTGCCCCGGATGAAATTCGGAACGCCTTAGAAAAGCAAATGCAAGCTGAGCGTCAAAAACGGGCTACCATTCTCACAGCAGAAGGCGCCAAGCAGTCGGCGATCCTAACGGCTGAGGGCAATAAGCAATCTGTTATCCTTGCTGCTGAAGCCGAACGTGATGCTCAAATTCTGCGGGCCGAGGCTGTCAAGAAATCTCGAATCATCGAGGCTGAAGGCCAAGCATTAGCAATATCTACAATCCAAGAAGCAGCAAGCAAAGGTTCCAAGGAATTTCTTGCTATCAGGGGACTTGAGGCGTTAGAAAATGCGGCAAATGGTCAGGCGACCAAGATCATCATTCCAGCAGAAATGCAAGGGATCGCCTCAATTTCTGCGGTGCTTAAAGAAATAATGTCAGCATAGAGACAAAGGGCGGATGCCTACTTTTAGTGGGTTCCGCCCTTTGTCTTTAGCTCAAGACCATCCGAAAAATAGATTCGTAAAAATCCTTGTTTCATATAGAATTGGTCTACTGGAACCGTAGTGAGCGATGCTTGACGAGTCCAGCCTCTTTGAATCCTAAATTCCCGGTAATTTATAACGTGGTTGGCGGCTTAATTCCGAGACTCTTATAAAGTCTTTCCTGTTTCTTTGTTACCTCACCTACACGCAGAGCACAGCCTGGCTGTTCAAAGCATTCAATGACATCAAGATCATCCAGAAGTTCCTGCATGGTGTAGCTTTTATATAAACCTTGTTCCGACATCTGCTTTTTTATGTAAGAAAGATAGATCAGAGCTATGAATTGTGCAAAAAGTTTTCCTTCCAGTGCGCTGTCTGATGACACACCAGTGCGCCGCATGTTCAGGCGTTCCTTCAGGTTGCCGAAGGCTTTTTCTACAAGATCCTTGTTACGGTATATTTCAAGAGCCTTTATCGAATCCTTGATTTCATTGCTGATCAGGGAAAAGTACCCATAATCCTTTTCGGCGGCGTCCACGACGTCCTGCTTAACTGTGACCTTCGTTCCCCGTACCGGTGTTTTACTGATATTGAAATACTTGGTGTACTGCTTTTCATGCTCTGGTTTACGACTTCCGGAGACCAGTTCCTCCTCCAGCATGTCGAGCATGGCATTGAAGTTCTTCTCGTGTTCAAGGGCCTTTTCGCCATTGAAATAAATGTGAAGATACATCCGTTTTTTATCGACGATTGTATCTCCCTTATAGGGTCTTTCCTGTGAATAATTCCAGGAAATCATGGCTGTATTTGAGTAAATCTGATAGACAGGATTATAGTTTGTCCGTGTCCTGAGGGTATTCCTCACCTTATCCAGTTCCACACGGATAAACTTCAAGGATACCTTGGCCGAAATGAGGAACTTCAGATGGTTCTGATAAAGAGTGTTAATATTCTCCTCGCTGTAAAAGCCTCGATCCATAACCAGCTTTACCTTACCAAAGCCGAGAAATTTCATGTCTGCAAGTAGGTTTTTGACCGTCTTGACGTCACTGATATTACCGGCAAGTTTGCGGTAATAGAAGGGTAGATTGGATTCTTCACCAAACAGCAGTGCGAGATTAATCTGCGGAAGCGGATCATGGTCTTTATTGTGTCCATATTTTACCTGTTTTAAGGATTCGGAATAGGACGAAATACTGGTCGTATCATAGGCCCAGTATTCATTCTCGCTTCTTCTTTTTCCTTGAAGACGGAAGAAATGTTCCTTGCCCTCCTCGGTTATGGATGAGAACAGTTCACTGCTTCTCTGCGAAGAAATGGTTTTTCCAAAAGGATGCATGTGTGTCCTATCCCATTTGGGAAAACGACTCAATGGATTCCGATCTTCAAGAATCAGAAAGTAGGCAATGGAG
>OMOF01000705.1 GCA_900290375.1 Candidatus Desulfosporosinus infrequens | reverse complement strand
CGTATCCAGCAGGCTACAATCTGACAGAAGGTAAATATGTAGTGTATTTAAGTAATCCGAATCGTGATCCAGATCATATTTTTCCAATTTTCCCAGATACCGCAGAAAGAACGTTTTCAGCAAGCTTGGATCAGATATACTGAACAATATCTGAAACGGTCCAAGTTCATCAAAACGCACACACTGACGTTTCCAGTAGTCTGCAGCAGCCAGAGAAAAAAGAGCGCGTTTGTAGTATAAACTGATTTGAGCAAGGGAATGTGCCGTATCACTAATACCCAGCATAATACTGTCACAATAACAGAGCAATTCTATTACCCCATCCAGGGAAAGCTGTTTCTGCGCCGTATTATAGATCATAACCTGTATATTGTCATATTGGAACAAATGATAATTCAGACCATAACTGTTAAGCGGTGAGGTAATTCTTGTTGTATCGACGAGATTGCTAATTACGAAAATTTTGTAATCAGCCACTGTTGTAAAGCCAAACTGATTTAGAGTACGGAGGGTATTGTCTGGGACCGGCATCTGATTAATAGCGTTCTGGAACGTTGCGTTTAGTTGATTTTCCCTATCGTTCTCAGATAAAAACAGTCTGCAGAAATCCTGCAAAATGTCCACCAAATGTATCTCCCAAGGCATAGTGAAGATTGGAAAATTGTTGGCATTACAAAATTCAATAATTTCCGGTGTGATATCTTTCAAAAAAACATACTTGCCGACATTAATCAGGATGCCACTGCAATTGTGCAACGCAATAGTACGAATGAAATTATACAGATTGACACTACTTTGGGTAAAAAGGCCCGTTGTAATGACCAACTCGCCGCCCTTTAAAAATGAGATGGTTTGAATATCCTCGGCAACATATACCCAGGAAGTAGCATTGTTCAGTCCGTTTTGCCCACCATGGATGGTCAGCTTGTATTTTGTTTTTGCAGACTCATATAAAGTTTTTACTTGTGTCCGCACAGAGCTTCCCTCCTTGATAGATTTTTTAGAGTATACCATATTATGATTCCGCTGAAGAAACCCCTTGTTATGCTATTAATATCACGTTTTATTGTCATCCTGAGCGAAGCGAAGGATCCTAAGCCCTAGATCCTTCGCTCTCGCTCAGGATGACACAAAAATAATTGCAGTGACTTGATATTTTATATCGTTTTTAGACTTGTCGAACAGCGGAATCATATTATATTACTAATTAAAGCATAAGAAACAGCCAAATTTCCAATTGAAGTTGTCCAAAGCGTCCGGCAAAAAGTATAATACTGTGATCTGTGAGGGTAGGTATGGCTGGCAAAGTATTGAACGAAGCGTTAATGAATTATACTGTAAGTACAAAGAATAACCAAATGTTTGTGGCATGAGGCCATTTGCATTTAGTTTATATGTGCTAAAATACTAACATAAACAAATAAATGATTTCTCACGAAAGGAGGATTCGCTACGGAACAAAAATATGTGGTTACAATAGCACGGCAGTTTGGCAGCCTGGGTCGTCCAATTGCTCGAAAGGTCGGTCAAAAGCTTGGCATCGAATATTACGACAGAGATATTGTGGATTTTACCGCAAAGAAGCTGAATCTTCCGGTTTCGACCATAAGTGATGAAGAGGAAAGTGCAAAATCCGAATTCTTTAATATGAGTTACCCATTGGGTATGGGGACCACCGAAATTCAGGATAAAATATTTGCTGTTCA